>NZ_CM134186.1:7052500-7182153 GCF_047521145.2 Terrisphaera buseokensis
GCTGGAGGCAGGCGGCGAATCGCGTGGTGGCTTCGACGGAGCCGCGAGGGCGGCGGGGGGAAATCGTTTCCATGTGGAGAGCGGGCATGGGAGACAGCCGGTCGTTGCGATGACGGAAGCGGAGAAGCGGAAGCTGGAGAATCATCGCCGCCATGGTCGCAGAAACCGGATCCGAAATGCGCGGGAGCGGGCGAAAATGCGTCGGGATAATTTCCCGGTTCCCTTCCCCTTTTTCCCGGGCATAGTGCGGACCCGTTCCGCTAGGATTGAGCCATGCCCGAAAAGAACTCCGCCCGCGTCGTCCTCGTCGAGGATCACACCATGGTCCGGCAACTCCTGGCGCATCTCGTGCGCGAGGATCTCGGGCTCAATCTCGTGGCTGACTGCACGACGGTGGCCGACGGGTGCGCGGTGTTGCTGCGCGAGAAACCGGATCTGGCGATCGTCGACTGGATGCTGCCGGACGGACGCGGTTTCGATCTGGTCCGCCAGGCCGGACCCAAATTGCCGCGCACGCGCTGGCTGTTCATTTCGTCGAACGAGCAGGGGCACCTCGTGCGCGAGGCGGTTTCGCTCGGCGTGCACGGCTTCGTGATGAAGCGATCGGATCTGTCGACGCTGCGGACCGCGATTTCGCGCGTGCTGGCGGGCGAGAAGTATTACTGCGCCGAAAGCTCGCGGCTCCTCGTGGAGAAGATGGTCGACGAGGGCCGGACCGTGGCGGTGAACCTCACCGCCCGCGAGCGCGACGTGCTCCGCGGCTTCGCCCGTGGCGAGAACCCGAAGATCCTCGCCGGCCGCCTCGGCCTGAGCAGCAAGACCGTCCAGAATCATCTCGTGATGCTGAAGGACAAACTCGGCCTGCATGAGCCCGCCGAGCTCGTCCACTACGCGATCAAGCACGGGCACATCGAGGCACCCTGACGAAACCGGAAACTGGAGTCCGGAGACCGGAAACGGGAATTCGGATACCGGATACGCGGGCGTAAAATTGCGGATTTCGGATTGCGGAATGCGGATTTTTCCGAACCGCGCGAGTCGGTTTCCGGTTTCCGGTTTCCGGTTTCCGGTTTCCGGTTTCCGGTTTCCGGTTTCCGGTTTCCGGTTTCCGGTTTCCGGTTTCCGGTTTCCGGTTTCCGGTTTCCGGTTTCCGGTTTCCGGTTTCCGGTTTCCGGTTTCCGGTTTCCGGTTTCCGGTTTCCGACTACCGTTTCGGCGGGGCGACCTGATGCGGGCTTACGGCGGCGCGCACGGCGATCAGGGCGAAGACCTTCGGCACGTACATCCGCGTTTCGGCGGGGAGCGAGTCGGCGATTGCGGTGTAGGACTTCGTGCCAAGCTTCGTCAACGTGCGACCGACGCGGCCTTCGCCGGCGTTGTACGCCGCCAGCACCAGCGCCCAGTTGCCAAACCGGCCGTGCAGCATCTTCAGGTAACGCGCCGCCGCACGCGCCGATCGTTCCGGGTCCGTGCGATCATCGGGCATGAACGTCGACAACCCCATCGATTTCGCCGTCTCAGGCATGAACTGGAAAAGTCCCTTCGCCCCCACCGGACTGCGCGCCACCGGATTGAGCGAACTCTCCGCCTCCGCCAGCCACGCGAGCTCCGGCGGCACGCCCTCCGCCACGAACATCGCGCGCAGCTTCGGCATCAGCGTGGCCGCATTCGCCGGCGCGGGCCGGCTGCGCACGCGCGCCATCCACAAATCGTAGTGCGGCACGGGCTCCGTCGTCGTGACGACCGGCGGGGGCGGTGGTGCCGGCTGACCCGGTTTGGGCGGGGGCGCTGGCGCTGGTTTCGGCGCTGGCTTGGGCTTCGGCCACGAGAGCGCCTGTTTCGCGCCCTCGATCGCATCGATGCGTTGCTCGAGCCAGTCCGCGAGATCGCTGTAGCCGGGCACCATCCGCAACGCATTCAACGCCGCCCGCCCCTCGGCCGCACAATCAGCCAGGTCCTTGAGCGAATCGCCCTCGAGCGCGCGCTGGAACTTCGCGACAAACGCATCCCAGCGCTCCTTCGTCGGAAAATCGTACTTCGCCTTGATGTCGGCCGGCGCGAGATGATCGAAGAGCACCCGCCCGATCCGAAACATATCCTCGCTCTCCGCCGCGACCGACGACGGCGGCGCCGGTTGCGCCGCAAACGCGGCACCCGCGGAAAGCGCGCTGAGCCAGAGCAGCGTCTGAAGACTCCGCCGACGCGCTTGGTACATGAATTGGGTCTTCTTATCCCAATCGCTCCTTGCTTTTGGACTTCTGGATCGATCATGGCTACGAGCGCCAGCGAGTGGCCGAACGGCCACTCGCTGGCGCTCGTAGCCACGGCTAAAGTCCAAAGGCAAAGAGCGATTGGTATTATACACGAAGGGAGCGGGACGCCGAGGTGACTCCCTCAACATCCAAACCTTCTTTGCCCACGAAACACACGGAATACACGGAAGAAAATCCGGTTTCCGTGTGTTCCGTGTGTTCCGTGGGCCACCTGATTGGTTGTTTTCGCCGTCCATGGTCGACGTTCTGCGTGCACATGTTCACGGGTTGAGCGCGGCGCTGACCGCGGCTTTCAACTTTAGTGCCGGCATCTCGGTCAGCGCCGGCGGTGTTTCGCCCAGATAAGTCTTCGCGTTCTTCGCGACCCAGTCCGTCGTCACAAAACGATAGCGCCGGCCGGGCTCGATCGCGCCGCGCACCGCCACGAGCAGATTCTCTCCGCCCCGCGCGGCAAAGGGCGTGTCCGGCCCCTGGTTCGCACGCCCGATCAGCGCCTGCAACCAAGCGCCGTCGACCTCCGCTTCATACAGCGCACCGTCAAAGCGCACGCAGGCATCGAACGCGAAACGCGACACGTCGCCCGCCGGCAGGCCCGCGCCAAAGGTCGTCGCGCCCACGAGCGCGACGTCCGCCTTCGCCGCCACTCGCGCCGCATCGACGGCAAACGCCGCGGCCGCACTCGGCCCGAGCGCGCGCGGCGTGCGTCCGACCACGACCGTCTCCTCGGGTGTCAGGTGCTGCGCGAGCGTGGCGCGGATGCGTTGCGCGAGTTGCGGCTCCACTGCGTCGTCCGCGCCGAGCGACACCTGCTCGACCCGCCAGTCGAGGCCCTTGCCCGTGCGCTGGAGCCGCGCGACCGACATGAATTCCATCCAACTGCCCGAGTGCACGTACGTCGTGCCACCATCGCGATGCACGAAGCGCAGATGATCGTGCGCGCCGGCGAAGAGCGTCCCGTCCGGCACCAGCGGCAGCATCGCGCGGTCCGCGCGCAGCCCGGCATGACTGAGCACGATCGGGAGCACACGCGTTCCGCCTGCAGCCGCGTCGAGCAGTCCGGAAAAGTTCTCCCGCGCCCACACCACCGGATCGGCGAGATCGAGCTGCGGTCGGATCGCCAGCCGGTACGTGGAGAGGCGATCGGTGGTGACGCCCACCAACACGGCCTCATGCACCCCAAGCTTCACGCGCGTCGAGGCCGGCGCATACGGCCGGCCGGTGCCGGGATTGCGCAGATTGCCGCTGATCACTTTCACGCCGGTGGCTTCGAGCCGCCGGACCGTTTCCGCGACGTCGAAATAATCGGGCTCGTGATTGCCCAGGTTGACCACGGTGGGCGCGCGCTGGGCCAGGGCCGCGAACATCGCGAAATCGATTGCGCCCTCGGTCCGCCGCGCAACGACGTTGCCGTACTCGAAGGAGTCGCCGTTGATCAGAATCGCGAGCGGCACACCGGGATGCTCCTGCTTGAGCCGATCAACGCGCGCGACGAACTGCGCGGTGCGTTCATACGCGGAGTGTTGATCGCCCATCAGCACGACCAGCGCCTCGGGCAACGCGGTGCCGGTGGTGGCCGCACGTCCGGCCAACGAAGCCAGACTCAGGAGCAAGCCGATAAAAAAGGTCGCGCGGTTCATGGTTTGCATCCGACACCGTGCACGGGACCGGAAAGAAATCACTACGGCACTTCGTAAATCTCAATCAACGCCACGCCGGTGCCCCCGTTGGCGCCGGCGACCTGCGCGGTGTAGCTGCCCGGATCCAGGGTCGCGACCATCGCCGCATCGCGGGACGCCGTCGTGAGTTGAAACGCCCCGACCGCGGCAAACGCCGTCGTGAGCTCTGCCGTCCCGCCCCAGTTGTCATTCTCGAGCACCTTCAACGCGGCGGCGTTGTAGAGCTCGAGCACCGGGTCGGTGAGCACGCCCGTGACGCCGAAGACCGTGAGCGTCGGCCCGATGGCCCGGATCAGCACGCGCTTGCGATTCGGCCCCGCGATCACGAAGCCGGCGATCAGGCGATCGCCACCGGTGCCGCTGAGCGCGCGGGCCGAGACGTTGACCAGCCGCGGCGTGCTGACGTCGAAGGCCGCACCGGCCGTGACATCATAAATTTCGGCGAGCACGACACCCGTGGTGCCACCGACGCCCGACAGCTGGGCCGAGTAACTCGCAGAGGTCATCGCGCCGTTGTAGAGCGCCGCGTCGCGGCTGCCCACCGGCAGCGCAAACGCCCCGACCCGGGAGAACGTGGCCGCGTCGGTCGCGTTCCAGTCATCGTTCTCCTGCAGTTTCACCGACGTCGCACTGTAAAGTTCGACCTTGGGGTTGGTCAGCGCACCGGTGACGCCGAAACCCGCCAGCGCCGGCCCCACTCCGCGCACCAGCAGCGGTTTCGTGCCGCTGGTGCCGGCCCCGCCCACGACGAACCCCACGATCAGTGTCTGCGCACCGGTGCCGGCGCGCGTGCGAATCGAAAGATTGGCGATGCGGCTGACTTCGACCGGGGCCGACACCACCGGGTTCACCGTCAACCGGCCCGCGGTGCTGATGACCGTTTCCTGGGTGTCGCGCACCACCACGTCATACACGCCCGCCGCCGAGGCGGTCGCACCAGCAATCGTGAACGTCGGCGACGTTGCACCCGCGATTGCCCCGCCGTCCTTCCGCCACTGATACGTCACGGCGCCGACTCCGCTCGCCACCACGCGAAACGTCGCGGTCTCGCCCACGGCGATCACCTGATCCCGCGGTTGCGTCGAAAGCGAAAGCGCGGTCCCGATCACGGCGAAGCTGGCGGAAGCCGACGTCGCGACGGCGCGCGCCCGCGGCAAACTGCGCGGCACGGTGGTGGCGGAACCGGTGCCCCAGGAGACGACGCTGCCGTCCGACTTCAACGCGAGCGCATGAAACGCACCGGCCGCCACGGCGACCACGCCGCTGAGTCCCGCTGGCACCGTGGTCTGGCCGGCGTTGTTCGCGCCCCACGCGGTGACCGTGCCATCCGTTCGCAGCGCCACGACAAACTGGCCGCCCGTGAACACGCCGCAGGCCGCGATTGCCGCGATGCCGGTCGTACCCGCGGGCGGCCGGCCAAAGGTGCTGCCCCAGGTGGTCAGCGTGCCATCGCGTTTCAACGCCACGCTGAATTCCGTGCCCGCCAGGATCGAGACGACGTCAGCCAGGCCCGTCGGCACCGTGGCCTGGCTCAGGTTGTTGGCGCCCCACGCCACCACGGTTCCGTCGGCCTTCAACGCGAGCGCGTGATTTCGTCCGATTGAAAGTCGAGTGACCGTCGTGAGTCCGGCCGGAGGCGTTATGTGCGCCGCCGTGGTGGAGCCCCAGAGCTGGACGGTACCATCGCGTTTGACCACGCCACTGACGTCGACGCCAGCCGCGACGCTCACGACGTCGCCCAAGCCGGCGGGAACCGAGGTCTGGCCGCTGCCGTGATTGCCCCACGCCACCACGGAGCCGTCGGTTTTCAACGCGACCACATGCTGATCGCCGGCGGCGATGGCCTGCACGCCCGTGAGCTCGAGCGGCACGCTCGTCTCCGGCTCCGGCGTGACGGGCAGTCCGGTGTTGCCGGAGAAAAAGGTCGCGCCCTCGCGGCCCCATGCGGCGACGACGCTCGCGGGGGCGGCGGGCACCGTGACTTCGACGTCGAGAAACTGCGAGGGTTCGTCCCCACCGCGCGCGATCGGCTTGATCGAGAGGCCGTGCGCCGCATCGGTGAACGTCGAGCCGATCGGCAGCGCCGCGTCGGTGGCCGTCACGCCCGGCGTCGTGAGATCGAGCAGCTGGCTTTGCTGGCGGTTGTTGTAGCCCCAGACCACATACGCGCTGTTGGCCTGCGGCGTGCCGGTGGCGAAGTTCTGCCGCAGTCCCACCCAGTACCAGCGCACGCCGTCGCTGAAGATGCGCAGCGCCTGCGGCTGGGTCCGCGAAGCATTGCGGCTGTCGAATCGATAAATCCGATACGTGCCGCTCGTCGCGACCGTGGTCACCGCGGCATCCGGCAGCCAGCCGAGCCGGTTCTTGTGCCACGCGTTGAAATGATGCCGCGCATCGCGCGTGACGTTGGTCACGGACGTCGAGCCCATGGTGTCGAACGGATCGCCATACTCGAGCGTGGTGCCGGCGGGCGAAATCGGATTGGCGTCGGTGACGCGCCACAGATTGGAATGCAGCAGCCCATAGGTGTGGCCGAGTTCGTGCGCGACGGTCGCCGTCGTGAACGAACCGCTGCCGTTGATCCAGATGTTGGCACCGTTGATCAGGCCTTCGCCGCCAAAGGTGATTTTCGAACCTGGAATCCGGCCCGTGCCGATGTTGGGAAATACGACGATCACGCGATCAAAGCCGCTCGATCCGGCCGCGGCGCGCGCGTCCGCGTGCAGTTGATCCTCGTTGTCCGCGATCGCATAGGAACTCGCCGTCTGCGGCATCCGGAAGACGGTCGGAGTCACGGTGGTGACAAACGAGGTCTGCCCATAGCTCATGTCCTCGAACAGCGGGCGCACGCCGGTATCCATCACGGACTGCGCCGCCTGCTGCGAAATCGGCTCGCCGGGCACGTCGGAAAAATCCACGCGGATGACGAGCACCTGCTTCGTCCCCGTGGTCCACGCCGTCGGCGCCTCCGCCGCGCGACTCGGGCCGGCGGCCGAAACGTTGACGGATCCGTCCTCGCCGGCCTCCAACTGCCGCGCGTACGTGGCCAGCATGTCCGGCGCGGTGTCGCACAACTCCACCACGCGCCCGGCCACCTCGGCCACGGTCAGCGCCGCGGTGTTCACGCCGAGGCCTGCGGCCAGCGGCGCGACGGGTTGGTCCGACACCGGGCACGCCGCCATCGCCTCGCCCGCGGGAATTTCCTCCGGCTCGAGGACGCGCAACGGGCTTTCGTGCAACGCGAGCTCCCGATCGATCGCGATGCCGTGCAGCGCAACCCCGGCCAGCGCGGTCTGCGGCTCGCGGCGACCGTAGACGTGAGCCGTGTACGTTTGCCCGCCGAGCAACACCCGCCGGCGCACGGGCACCGGTGCGACCGGTTCGTCGGGAGCAGGCGTCGTGGCCACGAGGCTCAACTGCCCGCGGCCTGACAGCCGCACTTCCAATTCGGCCGCAACGACCGCGGGAAGATCCCGCCGCACCACCGCCGGCACGGCCAGCGCCAGCGCCCGGCGGGGATCGGCCACCATCACACGCTGCAACGCCTCGCGGCGCGTCCGCGCCAGCGCCACACCCTCGGCCACCAAAGCCTCGCGATCGGCCGCAGGCGTCTGCCGGAAGCGTTCGCTCCACGCGCGAAAGGCCGCAAAGGCGGCGGGCGGCGTCGGTTCATTCCAAGCCTGGGCATAGCCAAACTGTTCGAGGAGCTGACGGCGTTCCGCGGCCGCGGCGCGCATGAGGTCCGCGAGTGCGTTCGATTCCGGCGCTTCGCCCGGCACCAACACCGGGAGCGGTCCGGGACGCGGGGCGTGAGTCGGGCGTCTTGGCCAGAATCCGCTGACGGCGACCACCGCCAGCACAACCAACAACACGACACGGGGTAAGCGCATGTAAGGTGGCGTCGTTGTTGCGGCGTTTCGGGGTGAATGACGAGCAAATCCCAACCCAGCGGCCGCCGTGGGCGCATTGGCTTCGCCGCCGCGGCAAATCGGAGCGGTTTCCCGCGTTGACCCGCTGCGCGGCCCGGATAGCTACAACCCTCCCAGATTGAACCGAGTCCACATCAAAACCTACGGGTGTCAGATGAACGAACGCGACAGCGAGGCGGTCGCGGCGATGCTGCGCGCGCGCGGGTACCGGATCGTGGCGAACGAACAGGAGTGCGACATTCTTCTGTTGAACACCTGCAGCGTGCGCGACGCCGCGGAACAGAAGGCAATCGGCAAGGCGGGCTACCTGCAGCAGCGGAAGAAAAAGCAGCCGGACTTCGTTTTGGGAATCCTTGGCTGCATGGCGCAGAACCGCGGCGCTTCGCTGCTCGAGCAACTCCCTGACGTCGACCTGATCATCGGGACGCAGAAATTTCACCAGGTGCCCGGCTATCTCGACAATCTCCGCGCCGCGCGTGAGGCCGGGCTGCCGATCGGCGAGACGATCGTCGACATCGCGGAAGAGGCGGGCTCGCAGAACACGATCAAGGATCATCTCGCGCACGACGCTCCCGGCGAGGAGGCCGGCGAAGCCCCGGTCAGTGCCTTTGTTTCCATCCAGCAGGGCTGCAACATGGATTGCGCCTTCTGCATCGTGCCGAAGACGCGCGGCGACGAGCGTTCGCGGCCAATGGAGGACATCGTGGCCGAGTGCCAGGCGCTGGCCGCGCGCGGCGTGCGCGAAGTCACCCTGCTCGGGCAGATCGTCACCAGCTACGGCCGGCGCGACTACGCGCACACCGGCGGCGTGACGCCCTTCGTGCAACTGCTCGAGCGCGTGCACGCGATCGACGGCATCGAGCGCATTCGTTTCACGTCGCCGCACCCGCGCGGGTTCAAGGACGACCTCGTCGCGGCCTACGGCCGGCTGCCGAAACTCTGCGGCTACGTGCACCTGCCGTTGCAGAGCGGCAGCGATCGCATCCTGCGCGCGATGAACCGGCCGTACACGCGCGAGCGTTACCGCGAGATCGTGGACGCCCTGCGCGCCGTGCAGCCCGACATGTATTTTTCGACGGATGTGATCGTCGGCTTCCCGGGCGAGACCGAGGAGGATTTCGCGCAGACGCGCGAGCTGTTCGAAGCGTGCAACTACGACATGGCGTACGTCTTCAAGTACAGCATCCGCAGCGGCACGCCGGCAGCCGGGCTGGCGGATCAGGTGCCGGACGAGGTGAAGGAGCAGCGCAACCAGATCCTGCTCGAGATCCTGCAGAAGAATTCCCTGCGCCGCACCGCGCAGCTCGTGGGCACGATTGAGGAAGTGCTCGTCGAAGGCCGGGACAAGAGCGGCACGCATTTCACCGGCCGCACCCGCGGCAATCGCGTGTGTGTGTTCGATGCCGACCCGCGCCTCGTCGGCCAGCTCGTGCCCTTGAAGATCGAGCGCGCGAGTGTCAGCACGCTTTATGGGGAGCTGGTGCTCGCGGGAGTGAATGGTTGAGAGGTGAGAGTTGAGAGAAAAACCCTCGTCGCCACCGATCCGAACCACACTCCTGCAACTCCTGGATTTGCTCTCAACTCTCAGCTCTCAACGCTCAACTTCCCGCGCCTCTCCGATGTCCCTCACCCTCGCCACGCTCATACCCGGACTGCTGCTGATCCTGCTCGGCGTTCCGCTGGTGCTTAATCACTCGGGGTACACTGCGATGTTGAAGGCGTTTCCGCGCTCGACTGCCGCCGCCTACCTGTTCTTCGGCGCCGGCGCGGCGTGGTTCCTGTACGCGATCTGGAATCTGTCGCCGGCCGACTTCGGCGAGTACCGGACCTATCTGTTTATCGGATTCCTGATCGTGGCGGTCCTCTCCTTCAAGTGCGTGCCCGACTTTCTCGCGGTGCGCGGGCTCGCCGCCGTGGTGCTGATGGGCGCGATGCCGCTGCTCCAGGCGGCCTACATGGAATACGACAAACCGCAGCGCCTGCTGATGGTGAGCATCGTCTATCTCGCGCTGTCCGGCGCCATCGTGCTCGGTGCCCAGCCGTGGCGGCTGCGCGATTTCTTCAGCTGGCTGTTTGCCCAGCCCTCGCGCGCGCGGGGGATCGGCGGCGCGCTCGCCGCCTACGGCGTGGTGCTGTCGATCGTCGCCTTCACCTACTGACGCCCGCCGCGCATGTCCGCCTCGCCTTCGCACCCGGCCCGGGCCGGCTCCGTCCCGGTGCTCCTCGTCATCGCCGGCCCCGCGGGCTCCGGCAAGAGCACGCTCTGCGATCGCCTGGTTCACGAACGGCCGGATTTTTCACGGGTGGTGACAACCACGACGCGATCGCCGCGCGACGGCGAGGTCAACGGCGTTCACTATCACTTCTTCGCTCCCGCCGAGTTCCGCCGCCGCATCGCCGCGGGTGAGTTCCTTGAGTGGGCGCAGGTGCACGGCGATCGCGAGGACAGGCTTTACGGCACGTTGAAATCGAGCGTCTTTGACCCGCTCGCCCGCGGCCAGAGCCTCGTCATGAGCATCGACGTGCAGGGCGTGGAGAGCCTCCGCCAGGTGGCCCGGCGCGAGCCGTGGCTGCAACGCGTGCTGACGACCATCTTCATCGTGGTCGATCGCGATCGCCTGATCGCGCGGATGCGGGAGCGGGCGAAGGATCACGAGGACGAGATCGCCCGCCGGATGGCCACGGCCGAAGCCGAGCTGCGCGAAGCGGGCAAATTCGATTTCACCATCGAGAGCCACACGCGCGACGAGGATTTCGCCTCGCTCCTGGCCATCGTCGAACGCGCCCGGGCTCGCACCACCGCCGCCGGGGCTTGAGTTCCCGCACACGCCGCGAGCGGAGCGTCACTGCTCCTCGATGACGTAGTGACAGCCCTTGCTCCGCGGATTGAGCGACGCGGCGTGCACCACGAGCAGCGCGGACTGAATCGCGTTGCGGAGCTCGATCAGCTCACGCGTCAACCGGCAGCCGCGATAGAAGCTCTGAATCTCCTCGCGCAACTCGATCAGGATGCGCCGGGCCCGGGTCAACCGCTTGGGCGAGCGCACGACGCCGGCGTAGTTCCACATCGTGTGCTGAATCTGCAGCATGTCCTGGCGGATGAGCACGGGATCAGCATCGCGCGTGGGGCTTTCCCATTCGCGCGGTTCGGGCAGGCGAAACGTGCCGCGCGCGACGTCGGTGCCATCGGCCAGCGCGCAAAACTTCGCGCTCACCAGGCACTCGAGCAGCGACGTGCTCGCCAGGCGGTTCGCGCCGTGCAGCCCGGTGCAGCCGGTCTCACCGATCGCATTCAGATTCCGGATATTCGTGCGGCCGTGCAAATCCGCGTGCACCCCGCCGCAGGCGAAATGCGCAGCCGGCACCACGGGGATCGGCTCGCGCGTGATGTCGATGCCGTGCTCGAGGCAGCGTTCGAAGATCGTCGGAAAGCGATCGCGGATGAACTCCGGCGTCATCGCCGACAAGTCCAGCAGCGCGTGCGTCTCGCCGCTGCCCGCGAGCTCCTGCTTGATGGCCCGGGCGACGACGTCGCGTGACGCCAGCGACCCGCGGGGATCGACCACATCCATGAAACGTTCGCCGCGCGCATTGAGCAGCACTCCGCCCTCGCCGCGCAGCGCCTCGGTCACGAGAAAGCGCGGCGCATTTTTCTTCGCAAAGACCGTCGGGTGAAACTGGACGTACTCGAGATCGATCAGGCGCGCGCCCACGCGATACGCCATCGCGACGCCGTGCCCCACGCTGCCCGGTTGATTGGTCGTGTGCAGGAAAATCTGCCCGAGCCCGCCCGTTGCGAGAATGGTTTTCTTCGCCACGATGGCCACGGTCTCGCCCGACTCGCAGTCGAGCACGTAGGCGCCGAAGCAGGTCAGCGGCTCATAGCGATCCGCCAGATCCTCGGAGTTGTGCGACAGCGTGAGGAGATCGATCGCGACCCAGCCGGCGCGACGGGTGATCAGCGGGGTCGCGTCAACGCGAGCCGCGACCGCCGCGAGGATTGAATGCCCGGTGGAGTCCTTCGTGTGGATGATGCGCCGCGCGCTGTGACCGCCCTCACGCGTAAAGTCCAGCGCGCCGGCCGTCGTGCGATCGAAGCCGACGTTGAGCTGATCGATCAGCAGCTCCTCGATCGCGCGCGGGCCTTCGCGCACGAGATGATCGACCGCGACGGGATTCGCCGTCCGATCGCTGGCCTCGAAGATGTCGCGGGCGAGCGCCTGCGGATCGCCGGTGTTGTCGTAGATGATGCCGCCCTGCGCCCAGTCGCTGTTCGCCGCCATCGGATCGGCGAGCGAAAGCAGTTCAACCTTCAGCCCGAGCTCGGCCGCGCGCAACGCGTAGGCCGAGCCCGCGAGACCGGAGCCGATGACGAGGCAATCCGTGCGCAGGACCTTCACCGCTTGGAGGCGCGGGCGGTGCGCCCGCTTTGGCGTTTCGAAGCCGGCGCGACGCGCGTGCTCCCCGCAACGATATCGAGGCTCAAATCCACCGCGGTGGCGGAATGCGTCAGCGCGCCGATGCTGATGACGTCGACCCCGGGCAGCGCGTAGTCGCGCAGCGTGGCCAAGCGCACGCCACCGGACACCTCGACGACCGCCCCGCCCGCGATGAGCGCCACCGCCCGCCGAATCATCTCCGGTGCCATGTTATCGAGGAGAATCACGTCGGCTCCGGCGCGCACCGCCTCCTTCACCTCGGCCAGCGTCTTCGCCTCGACCTCGATCTTCGCGAGATGCGGCGCTGCCGCACGGGTCCGCTCCACCGCGCGCGTCAGCGAGCCGGCGGCGGCGATATGGTTGTCCTTGATCAACACGTGCTCGCCCAGCGACGAACGGTGATTGGCGCAGCCGCCGCAGCGCACGGCGTATTTCTCCAATGCCCGCCAGCCGGGCGTCGTCTTGCGCGTATCGGCAATCCGGACACCGGTGCCGGCCACGGCGTCGGCAAACGTCCGGGCGAGGGTCGCGACGCCGGACAGGCGCTGCAGGAAATTCAAAGCGGTGCGCTCGGCCGTGAGCAACGAGGCCGTCGGCCCGCTCACGCTCATCACCTTCGCCCCCGGCTTCACGCGATCGCCATCGCGCGCGAGCGCCGCGACCTTCACCTGCGGATCGACCCGCGCGAACACGCGCGCGGCGACGTCGAGTCCGCACAGCACGAGATCCTGTTTCGCATCGATGAAACCACGGGAGCGGTGGCGCGAATCGAAGATCGCGCGGCTGGTGACGTCGCCCAGGCCGGCGTCCTCCTCGAGCGCGAGGTCGATGAGATGATCGGTGCGGGGTGAAATCATGGGGCAACAGCGGACAGTGCGTTCACGCAGGTGGAGAGAATACGGGGCGCGGCGCCTTCAATCGGTGGGCGACAACTCGAACATCCGCTCGATGCAGCGCGCGGCACGGCGACGCATGTCCTCATCGAGCGTGACGATCTGATCGGGGCGCGGCGCGCGCAATGCGTCCCGCACCTTCTCGAGCGAGTTCAGCTTCATGTAAGGGCACAGCCGGCAGCCGCCGATGAACTCCTTCTCGGGCGACTCCACCTGCAGGCGCCCGACCAGCCCGCACTCGGTGAGCATCAGGTAGTACGGCGCGCCCGTGGTCTTCACATACTTCATCATCGCGCCGGTGCTGCCGACGAAGTCCGACACTTCCGCCACCTCGGGCGGGCACTCCGGGTGCGACACCACCTTCAACCCGGGATAACGATGCCGCGCCGCGGCGATGTCGTCGGGGGTGAACTGATCATGCACCATGCAGGTGCCGTCCGACGTGATGATTTCCTTGTCGACGCCGCGCCGGCGCAGCTCCTCGCGCAGGTTCTGGCCCATCAGCCGATCCGGGACAAATAGGATGCGTTTCGCGGGCAGGTGTTCAACAATGTGATACACGTTGCCGGAAGTGACGCAGACATCCGACTCGGCCTTCACCTCGGCCGTGCTGTTGATGTAGCAGACGACCGTGGCATCGGGATAGAGCGCCTTGAGTTCGCGCAGCTGCGCGCCCGTCAGGGAATCCGCCAGTGAACAGCCCGAGCCACGATCCGGCACCACGACGGTGGCGTCAGGTGAGAGGATCTTCGCGGTCTCGGCCATGAACACGACCCCGGCAAACACGATGACCTTCGCGCGGGCCTCGCGCGCCTTCATGCTGAGGAAATACGAATCGCCGCGAAAATCCGCGACACCGTAGATGATCTCCGGCTCGACGTAGGAGTGGGCCAGGATGACGGCGTCCTTTTCCTGCTTCAGCTGGTTGATCTCGAGGGTGAGCGGCGCAATCGCCCGGCACGTCTCGTAATTCCAGGTCTTTCCACGCGGGTCGCAGTCCACGTGCATGAGCGACCGCAACAGTCGGTCCGTCTCGAGTTCGATGGCATCAGCGGTGGCGATCATGGCAGCGTGCAGCAAATTCACTTCCGCGGGGCGGTCAAAGTTATCTCTCAGGGTTTGACCGCGGATTTCGCGCATGAAGCGGATGGCCGGGAAGCCGGCGCACGTTCCATCCGCGTCCTGCCTCCAAAAGGCTGCGAGCGCCGCAGCGGCGTGTTGCCGAGCGACCCAAGTCCGCGCTGAGTTCACGCATGCGACACTCTCCGGCGGCGGCGCAGCTCATCTCTTCACTCGGCCTCGAACCGCTCCCGGAAGAAGGCGGATTCTTCCGGCAGACCTGGCACAACGCGACGGGCACGGCGATCTACTTTCTGATCACGCCCGACGCTTTCTCCGCCCTGCATCGCCTGACGCACGACGAGATCTGGCACTTCTACGCGGGCGACGCCGTTGACCACGTCCAACTCGATCCTGCGAACGGATCGCTGCGGCGCGTGCGCCTCGGCGCCGACGTTCTTGGCGTCGAGCAGCCGCAACTTGTCGTGCCCGCGGGCGTGTGGCAGGGCGCGCGCCTGGCTGCGACTGACCTCGGCCGCAGCGACTCCGCGCGCAAGGGATTCGCGCTGTTGGGCTGCACGATGTCGCCGGGTTGGGACCCCGCCGGTTTCACGCTCGGAGCGCGCGCGGAACTCGAGCGCGCGTTTCCCGACGGCGCAGAATTGATTCGCGATCTGACGAGATGATTTTTGACAGGCCCCCGGCTTCCGGCCACGGTCACGCCGTGACTCTGGCCGACCTCAGAAAAGAATACTCACTCGCAGGCCTGACGGAAAGCGACCTCGCCCGGGATCCGTTCCGCCAGTTTGAAAAATGGTTCCAGGAGGCCGAGGCGGCGAAGTTAACCGAGCCGAACGCGATGACGCTTTGCACCGCGTCGCGCGACGGCCGGCCGGCGGGACGCACGGTGCTGCTGAAGAGTTTTGACGGCCGCGGCTTCGTGTTTTTCTCCAACTACGAGAGCCGCAAGGGCCGGGAGCTGCACGACAATCCCCACGCCACGCTGCTGTTTCCCTGGCTCGCGCTCGAGCGGCAGGTGATTGTCGAAGGCACGGTCACAAAAGTGCCGCGCGAAGAGAGTGAGGCCTATTTCCACTCCCGGCCCCGCGCGAGCCAGCTGGGCGCGTGGGTCTCGCAGCAAAGTTCTCTCATCTCCGGCCGCGGCATGCTCGAGGAGAGCATGAAGCTGCTGGAACAGAAATACGCCGGCCGCGACGTGCCGCTGCCACCGCACTGGGGCGGCTGGCGTCTCGCACCGGAGCTCGTCGAATTCTGGCAGGGCCGGCGCAGCCGCCTCCACGATCGGCTGCGGTATCGACGCGAGAAGGACGGCTGGGTGGTCGAACGCCTCGCCCCGTGAGTTCAGGCGACGGGAGACGGGCGACAGGAGACCGATCACGCTCCTGATCGCCGTACCCCGTCACCTGTCCCCTGTCTCTTGTCTCCTGTCTCCTGTCATCTGATCCCCGCCCGTGCCTCCCCGCCGAAAAAGCGTCCGCCCGCTCCGCCGTGACCGCCCCGGAAAAACGGTTCCGCCGTCGCTGCTCGCCGCTGCCTTGCGCGCGCAAAGCGAGGGCGTGTTCATTGCCGCGTGTTCCGGGGGCCCGCGCGGGCTGAAGATCCTTTTCGTCAACGACAGCTTCTGCGCCATGACCGGCCGGCCCGCCGTCGAGCTGATCGGCCGCTCGCACGGCCTGCTGCACGTCGATCCCGCTGATGTGACGCGCCTGCGCCGCTGGCTGCGGCAGGCGCGGCCCGGGCATCCCCTGACGGGAGACGGCCTGCTGGTGCGCGGTGATGGCAAGACGATCAGTACCGCGTGGAGCTTCGATCCGCTGTTCAACGCCCGCGGCCGCGTGACGCACGTGGTCGCGACCTATCGCGACCAGACGGAAAAACGGCGGCTGCAGGAGGCGCTCGTGCACGCGCAGCGCCTCGACGCCGTGGGCCGCCTCGCCGGCGGCGTCGCGCACGACTTCAACAACCTGCTCTCCGTCATCAACGGCTACTGCGAGATCCTCGCCGCCCACGTCTCGGCGAATCCGCAGGCGATGCGCGAGGTGGCCGAAATCCATCATGCGGGCCGCAAGGCCGCCGCCCTCACGCAGCAGCTGCTCGCGTTCAGCCGCCGCCGGCCGCTCGATGCGCGTGTCATCAACCTGAATACGCTGATTCACGAGAACGCGGAGATTCTCCAGCGACTGCTCGGCGACGCCGGCAAACTCCAGCTCGAGCTGACCGCGGGCCTGCCCAACGTGCGCACCGACCCCGCGCAGTTCCAGCAGGTCATTCTCAACCTGATCCTCAACGCCCGCGACGCCCTGCGGGACGACGGCCACATTCGCGTCAGCACCGCGGTGCGCGACATCGGCCCCGGCGAAACGCGGCGGCCCGCGGACATTCCGCCCGGCCGCTATGTCACGCTCACGATCGCGGACAACGGCACGGGCATGGACGCCGAGACGCAGAAGCATCTCTTCGAGCCCTTCTTCACCACGAAGCCCGAGGGCAAGGGCACGGGCCTCGGGCTCGCGCTGGTCTACGGCGTGGTGCAGCAGAGCGGCGGTTACATCTCGGTGCGGAGCGAAGTGCTCGTCGGCTCGACCTTCGAGGTGTTGCTGCCGCCCGCAAACGAACCCGTGGTGGAAACGCCGCCGATCATGACGCCGCTGCAGTCGATGCGCGGCAGCGAAAACGTGCTGCTCGTCGAGGAGGACGACGTCGTGCGCAAGATGGTCGCCGGCATCCTCACGTCCGACGGTTACCGCGTGACCGCGCGAAAATCATTCACGGATGCGGCCCGCGAGCCGATGCCATCGCGGCCGTTCCATCTGTTCATCGGATCGCTCGCCGGTGAGGGCGAAAAATTCGCCCGCCGGCTGGTCGATGCCTGTCCGGGCCTGCGCGTGCTCTGCACGAGCCAGAACGATTTCAAGATGCCCGTCGGCTGGATTCCGCCCGGGCGTCAGGCCGTGATCAACAAACCGTACGCGCTCAGCGAGCTGATGCGCGCCGCGCGCAAGTTGCTCGACACCTGATCCCGCGCGCGAGGAAATCGCCCATGCTGGTCTACCTCATCCGCCACGCCCACGCCGTCGATGCCGGCGAGGATCCCGAGCGTCCGCTCAGCGACCGCGGCACGGCGCAGGTGCGATCGATCGCTGCGTTTCTGAAGCAGACGAAGGAGTTTCAGCCGGAGGAGTTCTGGCATAGTCCGCTCGTCCGCTCGCAGGAGACGGCGGCATTGCTGGCAAAACGGCTGCATCTCGACGTATCCGTCACACTGATGCCCGACCTGGAGCCCGAGGACGATCCCCGCGCAATTGCGCGCCGGATCAAGGCCGCGACGGTGCCGATCGCGATCGTGGGCCACGAACCCCACCTCAGCTCGCTGGCCTCGCTGCTCATCGCCGGAAAGCCGGAGCCGGCGAAGTTCGTGATGAAGAAGGCTGCTGTCCTGGCGCTCGAGGGCATCGGCGATCACTGGATGGTGCGCTGGCACATCCACCCTGATCTTGTCGCATGACCATTCTGCTCACGGGTGCGTCCGGTCTGGTGGGTTCTGCGTTCGCCCGTGCGGCGAAGCGTCGCGGACACCGCGTGATCGGATTGGTCGGCGCGTTCCCCGGCGCCATCGATGGTCTGGAGGTCAAACAACAGGTCGATCTGAGCAACGATGCCGCCACCACGGCCGCGGTGCTCGACGCGTTTCCCGAGGCCATCGTGAACTGTGCGGCGGTGTCGGTGCCGGAGCAGTGCGACGCGAATCCCGCGCTCGCGCAGGCGCTGAACGTCACGCTGCCGACGACTCTCGCCCGGCTGGCGCATCACGTCAGCGCGCGCTTCGTGCATCTCTCCTCGGAACAGGTGTTCGACGGCACGCATTCGAAGCCGTACGCCGCGACCGATGCGCTCGCGCCCATCAATCTCTACGGGCGCCAGAAGATCGAAAGCGAGCGGGCGGTGCACGCGGCGGCGGCGGACTTCGCTGTGACGATCCGCGCGCCACTCCTGATGGGCAACAGCGTCGGCGGTCAGCGCAGCAACCACGAACGCCTCTTTGCGGACTGGGCCGCGGGCCGGACGCCCCGCCTGTTCACGGATGAATTTCGCCAGACGTGCACGGCCGAAAATCTCGCGGAGGTGATGGTCGAGTTGTGCGAGCGCCAGGATCTCCGCGGGATTTTTCACTGGGCGGGCACTGAACTTGTTTCGCGTTACGCGCTGGGCGTGGCGATCCGCGAGCACTTCAAGCTCACTGCGACCCAGGCGCCGATCACCGCCGTCGCGCGGGCAGAGGTGCCGGAGGCCGCGCGAAAGCGTCAGGCGCGGCTCGCCTTGAATATTTCGCCGCTGGCGGGGAAACTCAAAACGCGGCCGCAGGCCGTGGCCGAGCAGCTCGCCGAACTGAACGTCCCGCCGCCGTGTCGCGCGTGGTATCTGGGTTTGCAGTGACGGGCGTATCATTCCCATCGCCGCTGGCTTGTGGCTCGTGGATGGGCCGTGACTGGGAGCGCCAGAGCGCGGCCGTCCCCACGCGCTGGCGCTCATAGCCACGGTCGAAGTCCGAAGGCTAAGGCCGCGCGGTTCAGCGCTCCCGCATGAAAAGGTGGAGAGTTCCCTTGGCTTTCGCGGCCGCGTGCTGTGCGTTCTCCCGCGTCGCATGATTCTGGAAATCCTTCCCACTCGCACCGCCGGTGCCGCCGAGAACATGGCGGTGGATTTTCTGCTGCTGCAGCGTTACCCGCGCGCCGCGGTGCCGCGCTTTCGCCACTACGAGTGGCGCGCACCGGCGTTCACTTTCGGCTATTCGCAGAAAATCGACTTCGTCCGCACGCAGCTGCCGCCGGGTGAAACATTTGATCTTTGCCGTCGGCAGACCGGAGGCGGAATCGTCGATCACCGGGACGACTGGACCTACGCACTCGTGATCCCGCGCGGCCATCCGCTCGAGGAAGTTTCGGCCACGCAGAGTTACCGCCTGATTCACGAGGCACTCGCGGAGGCGTTGCGCGCGCAGCAGGTCGATGCGATCACGCAGACGTCCGTCGTTGAGCCCGGCAGCGAGCGCACCGGCGCTGCGCAGGCGGCCCAGGCTCCCGCGGCGGGCCCGGTGGCGACACCAGGCGTGTGTTTCCAGCGCGCGGAACTTCACGATGTGGTGCTGGCATCGACGGGCGTGAAGATCGCGGGCGCGGCGCAGAAGCGGAACAAGCACGGCCTGCTCTTCCAAGGATCGATCGCCCGATCCGCCGTGGGGACTGCAACGGTCGATTGGGACCAGTTTGCGGAGGACTTCATCAGCCAGCTGGGCGTTGCGTTGGACTGCGTCCCTGAAACCGTGCCGTGGCCCGAACTCAACGACGACGAAGTCAGCGGTCTCGCGGAACAGTATGCGTCCACCGAGTGGATCGAGTATCGCTGAGGGCGTACCCGGGAGCTCAGGTGTCCCGCCTGCTCCAGGATGTTCGCGTGAATTGCAGGCCGGAGGCCTGCGCTCCCGGGCCTCCCGGCACAAAAAAGCCCGCGGGAAATTCCCGCGGGCTTGGTTTGAGAGATGCGGCGATCGCTTATACCAATCGCCCTTTGTTTTTGGACTTTAGCCGCGGCTGCTAGCGCCAGCGAGTGGTGGTTCGGCCACTCGCTGGTGCTCGTAGCCACGATCGATCACGAGGTCCAAAAGCAAAGGTCGATTGCCATTACTTGGCGGGCGCAGCCGGGGCGGCGGCGGGAGCCGTCGGGGCCACCGGCGCAACCGGAGCGACGGGCTCGACCTTCGCCCAGGGCTTCCAGTTCCAGCCGCTCCAGTGCGTCGCTTCCATGGGCTGGTAGCTGCACAGGGTGAGATAGCCGGCGAGCAACAGCACGATGATCGTGATGGTGCGGCGACGACGCGAGGCGGCTTCCTTGTCCTCGTACGGATCCTCGAGCGAGCGGATCGAACCATCCGGCAGGATGGCGCGGGCCGTGAGCGCGGTGCCGAACGGAATGTTGATCTTCACGCGGCCGTTGATCGCCCAGCCGTTGGCATCAAGGATCGGACCGAGCGTGCGCTGGCGCAGCTTGAGGAACGCGATGAGCACCGCGGGAAGCGAAATCGCGAGCATCACGCCGATGACAATCAGCGGGAGCTGCCACCAGTGCATCTCCGAGAGCTTTGCACCGACGGTGGCGAGCGCACCACCGATGGCGCCGACGGCGACGCCCAACGCGGCGACCACGCCGACATCGAGTTTCTTCGGCGGCTCGACCGGTTTGCCCGGGGCGGACGCGGCTTGGGCAGCGGCCTGGCGGGCGGCGGCATCGGCTGCGGCGGAAACGGCTTTGTCGGCGGCCTTGCCGAGACGATCGTTGGCGGCGGCATCCGCGGCGGCGGCGCGCTTGGCCGCCATCTCGTCGATCATGCGGACGAATTTCTTGTACGGCGACCAGAACGCCTGGCGCAGGCTGATCGGGTTGTCGACGATGCTGGTGATCACGGCATCCCAGTCGCGGCCCTTGCGATCGTAGAACACACCGTGACGACCGGCGAACAGGTAGTCGCTGTCACCCTGGCTGAAGCAGCAGGCGACGTTCATCGGTGCGCTACCCGGGCGCGTGCAGTTCACGTAGGCGATGTAGGCCTTGCTCATCGCGGCGAGCGGATGCGGGGCATCCACCTTGATGCACAGTTCGCACGAGCGGCTGTCGAGATAGAGCGTGCCGGCTTGGAAGGCCGCCCAGCGATCGCGCGAGTAGAAATCGGCGAAGTTGACGAAATTGTGCAGCAGCGCGCGGAGGTCGCGCGCGTAACGCAGCAGTTTCTCAAGGTTCGAGATGGCCGCGGCCTCGGGGGCGAGCGCCGCGTCCTGCGCGACCAGCGCGGTGAGGGCGTCCTTGCCCTTGCCGGCGAGGATGGCCTTGACGCGATCCAAGCCGAGCGCCTCGACGGCCGCACCGGCTTTCGCGGCCGACCAGGCCTCGAAGGCGGCGAGTTTCGCATTGAGCCCGGTCCACTCGGCGGCGGTCAGGGACGTCTTGCCCGCGCCGAATACCGGCGTGACGGCGGCGGCGAGCAGTGCGGCGGCGGCACCGGCCCAGGCAGGATTGACGCCGTCGGCGAGCGGCAGCGCCCGGCCGGCCTCGACACGGGCGAGGGGGAAATGCGCGATCTCAGAGAGACTCGCAGCCATGTCTTTCGCCGACACGACGGCGAATTCCGTTTCCGCGCGATTGACCGCGGCGGTTGCCCGGGCGTCGAACGCCGCGAGGCGGCAACGAGAAAAATAGTCGTCCGCCTTCGCGCGGATCGCTTTGACCGCGGCGAGCGCGGCAGCGGTGCCCGCACCGAGCGGTGCGACGTCCGGACCCGCTCCGGCCGCGCTCCACGCCGCGAAAGCGGCGCAGTCGGCGAAGAACGCGTCGATCTGGGCTTGGCTGACACCCGCAACGCCGCTGCGATCGGCGACCGAGCCCTTGGTGGCAATGATGTCGACAATGAGCTGGCTGAGCGCCGCGTCCGTCGTCGAACCGGCGGTGATCACGCCGTCGCCGTTGAACTTCGTGCCCGTGAAAATCTTCGCGGTATCGGAAGCGTCGGCGAGCGAGATGACGTCGGTCTTCTGGCCCAGGTTGGCGAGAATTTGTTTCGCGGAAGCCAGCAGGGCCTTGCCCTCGGGCGTCGCGTCGTTGAACGCCGCGAGCGGGAGTGAATCGGATTCCTTGAGCAGCACGCCGGCGTCCTTCAGATGACCCGCCGCCCAGTTGATGGCGGTGATCAATTCGGGCACCCGGATGCGGCCGTCGCCGTCGGTGTCGATGAGTGCGAGCGTCTTTTCATCGAGTTCCAAACCCTTCACCGGGCAGCTGAGTGCCACCCATAGTTTTTGATCGAGGTTGCCGAGCGCAAGGAGGTCGGCACCGGATTCGAGGGTGACTTGGTCGAGTCCGCCGGTGCGGAAAAATTTCCAAGTGTGAGCGGGACTGGAGGCAGCGGAGGAGGACATGGTCGAGGGGGAAGGCGAAAGGTTGAAAGGAGCCGTCACGAGGTGGCAACAACAAGAAGTAGGTTATAGCCGACAACCGGACGGTCCGAATTCCGACAACCTCACCAAGCAGGGACCACCGCAGGCCTCCCGCGAATCACGCGAACGAACCCGAATCTCAGAGATAGACCAAAATTTGTCGGCGCCACGCAGCTGCCGCTGCATCGAAATCATCGGCGTTCGCTGATTCGCGTCTGTTCGCGTGATTCGCGGGCGACCGTCCTGCCGTCAGGGATACGACGCTCTCACACCCGACGGTAACCGGACCTTACGGCACCTCGTAGACCTCCACGAGTGCGATGCCGGTGGTGTTGTTGGCGCCGTTGACTTGGGCGGTGTACGATCCAGGCGCGAGCGAGATGAGCAGCGCGGCGTCGGTTGAGGTCGGCGGCAATGTGAACGCTCCCACTTGGGCGAACGCTGCGCTGAGCGTGGCGGTGCCACCCCAATTGTCGTTGGAGCCAATCCGGGTCTGACCGGAGAACAGCGTGAGCTGCGGATCGGCCACCACGCCGGGCACGTTGAACGGAGCCGCGCCGAGCGTCGGTCCCACCGCGCGAATCAACACCGTCCTGGCGTCCTGGCCGGCGATCACAAAACCGGCGGTCAGCCCGGTGCCGAGGTGTTTGAGCACCGACACGTTGACGAGCCGCGGAGTGGCGGCGACGAAGGTGCCGGCGGGACTGGCGTCGTAGATTTCAGCGATGACGGTGCCCGTGCCGCTGCCGGCCGCGGACACGCGGACGGAGTTGTCTCCGCTCGGAAGGTTGGCGACGACCGCGGAGTCGAGCGACTGGAGGCCGGAATAGGGAAACGCGCCGACATTGGCCATGGCGGTGGCGATGGCCGGGGCGCCGCCCCAGTTGTCGTTCTCATTCGTCTTCACCGGGCCCGCGAACAACTCGATCTTCGGGTCGTTCAAGGTGCCCGTAACTCCCAGTGCGCTCAGCGAGGGGCCGGCCGCGCGAATGACCAGGGGCTTCGCACCGGAGGTTCCGCTGCCGCCGACCACATAGCCCAGGGTAAACGAATCGCCCGCCGCGGGGATCGAGGTGAGAATCGAGAGGTTGATGAGCCGTCCGGGGTTTGGGATGCCCACCCGCAGCACTGCCCCGGCGCTCGTCGTGCTGTCCGCAGGATTGCCGTTGCCGACCACCACGGTGTAGGTGCCATTCGCCGCCGGCGTGAGGTTGACGATCGCATAGCGGTCGGCCGTGGCGCCGGCGATGTTGGTGCCGTCACGCTGCCATTGATAGGTGGTCGCGCCGGGCGCGATCACTCTGAAATTGGCGATGCCGCCCGGCGCGATGGTCTGGCTTTCCGGTTGCAGCGTGATCGTCAGGCCGGGGACCTCGACGATGCGGTAGATGGTGTCAGCGGTGGTGATGCGGGTCGTGTTGCCCACGGTTGTGCGCCCGGTCTCGACGCGACCGATCGTATTGATCGCCCCGTCGAGGCCTTGGAACACGACCGGCGTCGTTTCTCCCAAGTCGAAGCTGTGCAGTCGGCGCAGCCCGGTGCCATTGGTGAGGATCTTGTAGATGTCGCCTTCACCGTTGACGAAGGCACCGCCTTCAATCGTGCGACCGTAAAGCGAACCATCTCGGCCCTGGAAAAAAGCGCCCGCCGGGTTGTAGCCGTTGCTTTGGTTCGCGGATACAAAGGAGTAGATCACTTGGTAGCCCGTGCCGTCGGTGCGCATGCGAAAGACGGTGCCGACATTGCGCGACCCGCCGCCCACCGTCGTGCCGTAGATGAAGCCGTCGACGGCATGCACCACGGGTGTACGCGGGCCGAAACCGTTCGCCGGCACCGCACGCGAGAAGCCGGTGAGCAACGTGAAGCCGGTGCCGTCGGTCCGGATGCTGAAAATTCCGCCGACCGCGGTCACGCCCACGGCCTGCAGCGTGCCGTAAAGCAGGCCGTCCCGGCCTTGGATGAGGGCCATCGGCAGGATCCCGCCAATGGCCGCCAGTTTCTGATCGAACGAGTAAAGGACGCGGTAATCGGAGCCGTCTGGTGCGACCCGATAGATGACCCCGTTGCTGTCATTGAGCGTCGCACCGGCGGTGGCGGTACCGCGCGAGGTAAGACCGTAAAGATTCCCATCGGCGGCAAACACCAGCCCGCCGCGGGGCGCGCCACCGTCGGCGGTCAGCGTGGCGGTCGTGGTGCCGGTGGTGAACGAGTGCAGCACCCTGAAACCGGAGCCGTCGGTGTTGATCGTGTAAACCGTGCCGAAGCCGGCGCTGCCTCCGGTCTCCGTCGTGCCGTAGAGCGCGCCATCGGCTCCGAGCACGAGCGCATTCTCCGGCCGCCCGGCACCCAGCTCAGCGGCCGTGAAACCGTGGACGACCTGATAGTCCGAGCCGTCCGGCCGAAGCCGAAAGAGGTAGCCGTTGCTGGTACTTCCCCCCTGGCGGGTGACGCCATACAGCGTGCCATCGGGAGCCTGCACGAAATTGGCCAGGATGGTGTCGCCGCTGGTGGCGAACGTGTAGATCCGGGTGGTCTGCGCGAGAGCAGACGCCACTGTAACCAGAGCGGCGGCGACCCACACGCAGAACCGGCGGGTAAAATTCGTCTTCATGGGAACGCCGTTTGGGCCTGCCGACACAGCCGATTCAGGGCTAGCATGGCAAGGGCACGCTGCCGGCGGTCCCTACTTTATAAGCGCAAGGTCAGCACGCACTCCAGGTGCCGCGTCTGGGGAAATAGATCAAACGGCTGCGCGGCCGCGAGCGTGTAGCCGGCCGCGAGAAAGCTCTTCAAGTCGCGCATCTGCGTCGCCGGATCGCAGGAAACGTAAACCACGGCCCGCGGACGAAACGCAAAGAGCTGGGTGAGGAAGGATTCGTCGCAGCCTTTGCGCGGCGGATCGATCACGACGGCGGTGTCGGCCGGCGCAAACGCCGGATCCAGGCCGGCAAAGATCGCGGACGCATCGCCCGCGGTGAACGCGGCGTTCGCGATGCCGTTGGCGGCGGCGTTCTCCCGCGCGAAGCGAACGCTGCTCTCGCTGATCTCGATGCCGGCCACGCGCTCGAACGCCGACGCCGCGCTCAACGCGAACAACCCGCTGCCGCAATAAGCATCGACGAGGAACCGCGCCCCGCTCGCCGCCGCCTGCTCCCGCACGTAGCGGGTGAAGGCCGGCAGGATGAACGGATTGTTCTGAAAGAAATCGCGCGCGAGAAAGTGCAGCTTCAGATCGCCGACGGTTTCGGTGATGACCGCATCGTAATCGGTCGTGACCTCGCCGCTCGCCTGGCGCAGCAGCAGCGTCGCCGCGCGCGTGTAGGTTTCCTGCTGGGCGCGGACGCGTTCACGCACCGTCGTGAGCCGCTCGTTGATGCCCTCGGTCGCAATCGGACACTGCGGCACGTCGACGATGTCGAAGCGCGTTCCCTGGCGCAGAAACCCAATCGGAATCGGCGCCGGCCCGCGCGGCGGGTTGAAGTGCGGCGTGATTTTCGAGCGGTAGTTGAACTCGCGCGGCGAACCGACCACCGGCGCCACGGGAAAGTCGGGAATGCCCGCCATGTGCTGCAGCAGCTCGGCAACCTGCCGGCGTTTCCATTCGAGCTGCGCCGGGTAAGCGAGATGTTGATACTGGCAGCCGCCACACCGCCCGAACAATGCGCAGCGCGGCGTCACGCGGTCCGGCGACGGCGTCAATACCTCGACCAGATCCGCCTCGGAAAAATTCCTGTGGTTGCGAAACACCCGCGCGCGCACGCGTTCGCCCGGCAGCGTGAACGGCACCATCACCACCCAGCCGCCTTCGCCGAGGCTACGGCGGGCTGAAGCGTCGGGATTCGGATCGTCGGAACCGGTCGAGACGAGCTGAATCCGGCCCAGGCCGGAGCCGAGATTCGTCAGCGTGGCGATCTCGAGTTCGATCTCGGCGTGATACGCGAACGGCTGATCGTTGAATTTTTTCTTCTTAACCACGAAACACACGAAATACACGAATGCCGGATAAACGAGGCGGTTTTTCTTTCGTGTGTTTCGTGTGTTTCGTGGTGACCTCCCTTCCGTGGGTGCACCCGAAAAAATCTCCAGCCTCCAGAATCCCCGCATCAAGCACCTCGTGAAGCTGCGGGACCGGCGGTCGCGCGATGAAGCCGGGGTGTTCCTCGTCGAAGGTTACCGCGAGATTCGCCGCGCGCTGGAAAAAAAGATCCCGCTGGTTGAAGTGTACTTCTCCCCCGAATGGTTTCTCGGCGAAAATGAACCCGCCCTCCTCGCCTCAGCCGAGGCCGCGGGCGCGCAATTGTTCGAGTTGTCCAAGGACGCCTTCGCCAAGGTCGCGTATCGGGAACGCCCCGACGGCCTGCTCGCCGTCGCCCCGCAATGGAAGCGCGCCCTCGACGACCTGGATCTCGGCGCCGGCGGCCCGGGCGCAAAGCCGCCGTTTCTGCTTGTGGTCGAAGCAATCGAGAAGCCGGGCAATCTCGGGACGATCCTGCGCAGTGCGGACGCCGCGGGCTGCGACGCCGTCATTGTGTGCGACCCGGTGACCGACATCTTCAATCCGAACGTCGTGCGCGCCTCGACCGGCGTGCTGTTTTCCGTGCCGCTCGTCGTCGAGGAAAGTGCCCGCGTCGCGGCGTGGCTGCAGGCAAAGAAAATCCGGACGGTCGCGACGACGCCCGCCGCGGACAAAATCTACTCCGACGTCGATCTCCGCGGGCCGCTCGCCGTCATCATGGGCAGCGAACAGTACGGCCTGAGCGAGTTCTGGCTGAAGCACGCCGACGTGCCCGTGCGCATCCCGATGGCGGGACAGGCCGATTCGCTCAACGTCGCCATGGCGACGATCATCACGCTGTTCGAAGCGGTCCGACAGCGCACGCGGTAAGGAGATTGGGGGAGAGCTTCCACCTCAGCCAACTCGGCCTCCCGCGAATCACGCCAATGGACGCGAATGCGAGGAAGAATGAGCCCTCACGCCATGGTGAACTTGGCGGAAGCGTGGGTGGATTTTGTTTTTCCTCCAAAATTCGCGCCCCTTCGCGTGATTCGCGGGCGGTCTGCTGCACGGTACAGCTTCAGACAGGCGGGACGCCTGCGCTCCCGGGGCGCAACGCCTCGATCAACTGCCGCGTGCCTTCCGCCATGTTGATTCGCGGCACGTAGCCGAGGTCGCGCCGCGCGGCGGCGAGATTGAACCAGTGTTCCTTTGCGAGCTCGGCCGCGATGAAACGCGTCATCGGCGGCTCAGCGCTCACCGGCAAGACCCGCCACAGCAGTTCGCACGTCGCGCCGATCGCCGACGCCGCGCGCAGCGAAAGATGTTTCGTGACCGGCGGCTCGCCCAAGGCCCGCAGCAGATCGTTGATCCAGTCCCAAAGGATCACCGGCTCGCCATTCGTGATGAAGTACGCGCGGCCCGCGGCGGCGGCGTCCTCGCGCGCGAGCGCCACATCCGCGAGGAGGTGGGCGTCGACGGCGTTCTCGACGTGCACCATGTCGACGCGATTGCGACCCTCGCCAATGATCCGGAGCCGCCCCGCGCGGGCGCGTTCCAAAACGCGCGGCACGAGATGCGGATCGCCGACGCCCCAAATCAAATGCGGCCGCAGCGCCACGGTGCGGAGGCGCGGACTGTTCGCCGCCAGGACTTCGCGCTCGGCAATGGCCTTGGTCAAAGGATACGGGCTCGGGCACTCCGTCGTGAGCGGCAGCGATTCATCCGCGCCAGCCAGATCCCGGCCGTTGTACACGACGCTGGGCGTGCTGGTGTAAACCAGCCTATTGACCCCATGCGCCGCGCAGCCGGCGAGGAGCGCGCGCGTTCCCAGGACGTTGGCGCGGAAAAAATCATCGTAGCGTCCCCAGACGCCGACCTTCGCCGCGACGTGAAATACGCTTTCGACGCCGGCGCACGCCGCCGCGACGGCTGCACTGTCATCGAGTGAGGCGCGGATGAAACGCACGCCCCGTGCTTCCAGATCGGCCGCGGGCGTGCGACCGAGCACCGCCACGCGCCGGCCCGCGGCGAGCAAACGCTCGACGAGCCGCCGGCCCAGGAAGCCGGTGCCTCCGGTGACGAGCACCGGCGCGCGTGAGGTGGGATCGATCATGAAGCGACCCATCTGATCCGAAATCCCGCGGCAGAGGTCACCACGAAACACACGAAGGACACGAAAATCAGGTCAGGCGTGGAGCGCCGTTGGCCGCCACCACGCGATCACTTGGATTCGCTCTCAAAGCCCACCGCCGTCTCCGCCCATTGCGCGAGCGTGAGGCGGTGGATCTTCGCGTTGTGCCGGACGTCCACCGGAAACGCCGCGCGGAAATAAAAGTGCGCGATGCCCGACGTGTGCGCATGAGCGAGCGCCAGCGTCCGCAATTCGTGCGCGAAGGCCCGGCCGTCCGCGTCATCCTTGAGTTTCGTTTCCACCACGATCGCGGGCCGTTGGCGGCCCCGCGGTCCCAGGCCGATCAGCGCGCACCGTGCCGCCCGGGGATGGCGGCGGAATACCTGCTCGCACGGCTCGGTGTAGAGCGTGCCGGTGGTGGTCTCCACGCGCTCGACCTTGCGGCCGCAAAACCACAGCCGGCCGTCGGCGTCGAAGTACCCGCAATCTCCCATGCGGTGCCAGATCCCCGACTCGCCGCGAATTTTCGCGAGCGCGGTCGCGTCGGGCTGCCAGTCGTACGTCTTCGTGACCACGGGACCACGGACAATGATCTCGCCAATCTCGCCCGGCCGGAGAATGCGGGCGTCCATGAGCGTCGCGATGGCGCCGTCCGTGACCGCGACAATCTTGATCTCCATTTCCGCCACGGGCCGGCCCACGCAGGCGCCACGGATTGAGTCGGGCTCGATATCGGCGGCCGACACACTCGTCACCGGCAGCGCCTCCGTCGCACCGTACGGACTGTGCAGCCGGCCGTTCGGCAGGAAGACGCGGGCGTTCTCCCAGAGCGAGGCCGGGACCGCGGCGCCGGCGCACAGGACGCGGCGCAGCGAGGGCAGCGTGACGTTCTGATCGCGACAATGCTGGGCGATTTTGCGCCACAGGGTCGGGGAACCGAAGGAGTTTGTCACCCGCTCCTGCCGGATGGCCTGCACGATCTTCGCCGGATCCAAAGCCGCGGGTTTCCGCGGATCGATCTCCGGCACGATCGTCGTCATGCCGAGCGCCGGGTTAAACAGCGCGAAAATGGGCAGCAGCGGCAGATCGATTTCCCCCGGTTCAATCGCGTAGGTGGCCCGAATCAGCCGGACCTGGGCGTCGAACATCCCGTGCTCGTAGCACACGCCCTTGGGCGAACCCGTCGAGCCCGAGGTGAACAACACCGCGGCGAGATCGGTCGGGGCGTTGAGCGCCGGCCGGACTTGGGGCGCGGTGCCAAACAGGCCGGACGTCAGGCGCGCGGTCAGGGTATTCCGGGCCGACACCCGGATCCGCACCGACCGAAACGCCGACCGCGCCACGTGACTGACCAGTTGCGCGAACGGGATGCCCACCAACGCGCGGGGCTGCGAGCGCGCCACGCACGCGAGGAAGCTTTTCAAGCCCATGCCCGGATCGATCACCACCGGAACGGCGCCGAGCCGGAAGATCGCGAACACCGATGCAATCAGCGGCAACCCCTGTCGCACCATCACCAGCGTGCGATCGCCCGGACGGAGGCCGGCGCGCGCGAGGCGGACGCACCACGCCGCCACCTCGGCATCGAGCTCGGCAAAGGTCAGCGCGAGGTAATCAATTTCGCCGGCACGGTTGCGCCCGCGCGGCACCTTCAACGCCACGCCCTGCGGGTGATCCACGGCCATCGTCCCGAGGTGCCGGGCGATGTTGGCGTTGGATCCGGCGGCAGACCCGGCGGGGGCATAGTCGGGCATGGCGCGCGAATCGTGCGAGGCGTTCGAGTGACGGCAATAAAAAGGCCGCCTCAGGGGCGGCACTTTACCGGGGATTCACTGCGATGGCGGCGGAGTCGCCGCGGGGCCGGGCGGCCCGCTCAATAATCGTGCAGCGTGACCAAGCCCCAGAAGAGCGAGACTTTCTTCCCCGACGGGCCGTTCTTGCCGACGATCTTCGACGTGTCGGCATCGAGCGTGGCGGGGGTCGTCGGTTGAAACGAGTCCGTCGCGACCGTGACCACGCCGCCAAGCACCGTCGTTTCCTTGCCGCCGCTTGAGGTGTTGCGCGTGGCGCAACCGGACGCGAGGACGAGCAAAACCAGGGCAGCGGAAAGCGAAAGTTTCTTGTTCATGGGGAGCGGCGGGGATGGACGCTGGGTGCCGGGGGAAAGTTTCGCAAGGCTCGCGAATGGCTTTTCAGCCCCTAAGCGAGGGCGATGCAGTTGAAAGGTGAAAGTTGAAGGTTGAAAGCGGCCTGATGCCTTCGTTGGAAGCGGGATTCTGGTAGAAATTCGGAGGCGTTCTGAATGGTTCGGGTCTGGTCGAATTCAATGCATTATGCGCGCCGCTCTTGCTCGGGTCTTTCAACTTTCACCCTTCAACTTTCACCTGCATGGCTCCGGCTAAGCGAGGGCCTTCAACGCCGGTTCGGCCCGGAGCAGTTCAATCTGCCACGGCAGCAGCACGTCTTCCAACCGGTCCGGCTGCCGGGCAATCTGCGCCAGCTGCGAACGGTTGGCAATGAGCGTGGCCTCGATCTCGAGTTTCTTGGCGAGACGATCGCGGTCGGCACGTATCCGTTCCTGCAACTCGACCTCCTCCTGCGAGAGGGAAACGTGGCTGGAATCGCGGCCGGGGCGGCGCGGAAGGGTCTTGGGATCGCGCGCGAGCCCGGCCCGCACGGCGGCGGCGAGCGACGGAAAGATGCGCTCGTGGCGCTTGCCGAGGTGCACGGCGTTCAGGATCGTCGACTCGCTGTCGCCGGCCTCGGCGGCTTCGGCGATTTTCAGCAGCAGGGCGTTGCCGCAGACCTTGAACGGCGGCGTGTCGAAACGCTGTGCCTGCGCCTCGCGCCAGTGCCAGATGGCGTGCAACACGGTGAGACCGGGCCCGCGGAGCCGTTCGCTACGGCCGATCCGCCAGTCGTTTTCCGTCGGCGGGGCAAAGCCCTCAAAACCGGCTTCAATCTGCGCCCGGCACTGCTGATCGAGCCAGTCGAGGCGACCGAGTTTCTTGAGCTCGCGCGTCAGGATGTCGCGCAATGCAGGCAAGTGCCACACATCAAGCGCGGCGTAGTTGAGCAGTTTGGGCGTCAGCGGGCGCTTCGACCAGTTGGCCTTCTGGCCGTCCTTGTCGAGCGCGACCCCGAAGTGCTGGTCGAGCAGCGAGGCGAGACCGATGCGGGCCAGCCCGAGCAGTTGCGCCGCCAACATCGTGTCGAAGAGGCTCTTCGGCTGGAAGCGGCAAAGGTCGTGGAGCAGCCGCAGATCGAAATCGCTGCCGTGCATCACCAGGTGCTTCTTCGCCAGCACCGCCCAGAGCGGCTCGAGTTTCAGCCCGGGAGCGAGGACGTCCACGAGGAACACGTCGCCATCGACGAGGAACTGCAACAGGCAGACCCGCGTCTTGTAGTGGTACATGTTGTCCGCCTCGGTATCGAGGGAGACTTCGTCCACTTTCTCGATGGCGCGGAGCAGCGGCTCGAGCGAACCAGGTTGGTCGAGGAGTTGGTAGGACGGTGGACGCGTGGTCACTTTCACACCGAGCAAACGGCGGAGGCGTGACGGAAGGAAGCGCGAAATCATGCGGCGGCTAGGAGGCGTTATTCCACGCCATGAGGAAGGCATCAATCAACAAAGGGAGATCTTCGTGATATCCGCCTTCCAGCAACGCGGCCGCCGGCCGGTTCGCCTCCCGCAGCCAGCGCCCGAGCGTGGCAAAATCCTCCCGTTCAAGTGTCATCGAGGTGATCGGATCCTGCGCGTAAGCGTCGAAACCGGCCGAGACCAGAATCAGGTCGGGGCCAAACGCGAGGACGGCGTCCAGCGACGCCCGCAGCGCCGCCATGTGGTCCGCGCGCGGGGCGTTGGGCCGGACGGGCCAGTTGCGCACCCGCGGGCCGACATCGTGCGTGCCGGTACCGGGATAGCCCGGATGCTGGTGCACCGAGGCGAAGAAGGTGTTCTTCTGCTCCTGCAGGATGGCCTCGGTCCCATTGCCATGGTGCGCATCGAAATCCCAGACCGCGACCTTCGCGGCGCCGAGGTGCCGTTGCGCATAAAGCGCGGCGATGGCGATCTGGTTGAGATAACAAAAACCCATCGCCTGCGTGCCCGTGGCGTGGTGGCCGGGTGGTCGCATCAGCGAGAACACCGGCTCCCGCGGCTGGGCGGTCAGCGCGTGCCGCGCCGCTTCCAAGGCCGACGCGACCGAACGCCGCGCGTGATCGGCGATGCCGGGAAAATACGGCGTGTCGCCGTCGAAATCGCGCGCGAGCGCCAGCCGTTTCACGTGGGCCGGCGTGTGCGCCAGCAGCAACGCCTCCTCGGTGCCCGGCGGCAGTGCGGGCACGCGCCACGTCCAGTCCGGGTGCGCGGTCCGCAGATGCGCGGCCGAGCGAATGACGCGCGCCGGCTGTTCCGGCCGCATCGACGAGCCATAGTCCGCGCAGCGCGGATCGTGCAGAATCAGCATGGTGATATCACCCCAACGATGTGCACCGGCCGGAAGAATCCAAGCCCGGGCCTCGGTTTATGGTTTTGCGCTTTCGCCGCCATCTTGCGGCACTCCCGCCATGAAAGTCGTCGTGCTGTGTTCGGGCGGAATGGATTCAGTGACCGCGCTCCATTGGGCGCGGCGCGAGCATGACGTCGCGGCGGCCGTCAGCTTCGACTACGGCGCGAAGCACAATCACTGCGAAATTCCCTTTGCCGCGTGGCACGCCGCGCAGATCGGCACGCGCCACGAGATCATCGCGCTCGATTTCATCAACCGGCTGTTTGCATCGGATCTGCTCAAGAGCGGCGGCGCGATTCCCGAAGGCCACTACGAGGCCGCCAACATGAAGCAAACCGTGGTGCCGTTTCGCAACGCGATCCTGCTGTCGATTGCGTGCGGTTTCGCGGAGAGCATCGACGCCGGTGGCCTGGTCATCGCGGCGCACGGCGGCGATCACGCGATCTATCCCGACTGCCGCGAGGACTTCATGCGCGCGATGGGCGACGCCATGCGCCTGGGCACGTACGCCGGCATCCAGCTGCTGCGGCCGTTCATCGCGCTCACCAAAAGTCAGATCGCCGCTGAAGGCGCGAAGCTCGGCGTGGATTTCGCGCAGACGTGGTCGTGCTACAAAGGCGGCGCGGTGCACTGCGGCAAATGCGGCACCTGCGTGGAACGCCGCGAAGCCTTCGCGCTCGCCGGCCTCGTCGATCCCACGGTTTACGCCGCCAGCGAACCGTTGCCGGCCAAACCGGACGCCCGCGAATTGCGCTAATATGCGCGAATGCCATTTGATATTCGCGCCCGTTGGCGTGATTAGCGGGCAAATTCCATGCTGATTTCCGAAATATTTCATTCGCTGCAGGGCGAGGGTGAGCTGACGGGCGTGCCGTCGGTGTTCGTCCGCACCAGCGGCTGCAACCTGCGTTGCGCGTGGTGCGACACGCCGTACGCGTCGTGGAACCCTGAGGGAACGATGCAGAGCGTCGCCCAAATCGTCGCCGAGGTCGTCAGCCACTCACCCACTCAGCATGTGGTGCTGACCGGCGGCGAACCGATGATCGCGAAGGATCTCCGCCCGCTCGCCGCGGAGTTGAAGGCGCTGGGCCGTCACATCACGATTGAAACCGCTGCCACGGTCGCACCCGACGGCATCGCCTGCGATCTGGCGTCACTCTCGCCGAAGCTCCTGAACTCCGCCCCGGATCCCATCGAGCACACGGCCTGGCGGAAGAAGCACGAGGCGACGCGTTGGCAGCCGGACGTCGTGCGCGCGTGGATCGACCGTTACGCGTACCAGTTCAAGTTCGTGGTCGCGCGGCCAGAGGACGTCGAGGAACTCGAATTCATGCTCGCCGCGCTCCAGCGCGAGATCCCGCGACACAAGGTGCTGCTCATGCCTGAGGCGACCTCGTTGGAAAAAATGCGCAGCCGCGCCACCTGGCTCGGGGAACTTTGCAAGGCGCGCGGCTACCGTTACGCGCACCGGCTGCACATCGAACTCTATGGCAATCGACGCGGAACCTAGCGGGCCGCCTCCCGCTGCGGCCGGCACGAGTGTCATTGTGCCCGCCGATCCCGCCCGACCGCGCAAGCTGTCGGAGGAGTTCGCCCTGATCCTGCGCGAGTTCGAAGTCGAGACGGTCACGCTGCGCGAAGTCCTCGCCCTGCTGCACGGGCGCGGCTTCGTCCTGCTGATCATGCTGCTCGCGCTGCCATTCTGCACGCCGATCCCGCTGCCCGGCGTGTCCACGCCCTTCGGCCTCATCATCGCGATCATCGGTGCACGGCTCGTCTTCGGCGCGAAACCCTGGCTGCCCGTGCGCCTCCTCGATACGCGACTGCCGCCGGCGACGTTCGCCAAGGTGTTTGCCGTCACCCGCAAGATCATCGTCGGCTTCGAGCGCCTGCTGCGTCCGCGCCTGCTGGGCGTGACGGCGTCGGGGCGCCTGCTCCAGCTGCACGCCCTTCCGATCGTGATCTGCGCGCTCCTACTTCTGCTGCCGCTCCCCGTCCCGTTCAGCAACGCGATCCCAGCCTGGGGCATCATGCTGATTTCCGGCGGGCTGCTGGAACGCGACGGCGTCTTCATCATCGCGGGTCACATCACCGCGCTGCTCGCCATGGCCTTCTTCGCCGCCATCGCCCTCTTCGGCGTCGAGGCCTTCGACTTCATCTGGAAGTGGCTGCACTGAGCGGCACGGGGGCGGAAGTTGAGCGTTGAGAGTTCAGGGTTGAGAGTGAAACCGAACCAAGCCGCTCACCGGCACCTGATTCCGATCAGGCTCTCAACTCTCAGCTCCAAACTCTCAACTCCCCGATCACGCGCCCCCTCAAATCCTCCGCGCCGGCACCACTCCCGCGTTCTCCGGCGTCGTCGGCAGAAAGTTCAGCGCGAGGAAACCCAGCACGGAACGCGCGTCGGCGTAAATGGAATCGAATTCGCGCTGCAGCGGATTGTCGGCGACGAGCGCGCCGGCCGATGGAATGACGGTCTCCACCAGGCCCTGCGACAGCGACTCCACCGTCTCCAGCACCACCGCGGTCTCCGCCGCGACCGTCGTATCCGGGACGTCGCGACGCCACGTGCCGCCGCCAAACTGCACGTAACCGATGCCCGCCACGACCGCGCACGCCGCCATCGCCACGCCGAACGATCGCCAGGCGCCGCCGGGTGTCCGCACCGGCGCCTGCACCGCCGCCTCCTCCCGGATCGATCGCAGCAGCTCGCGTTCAAATCCCGCGGACGGCGCCGGCGACGCCTGCGTCCAGGCCCCGGCGTCGCGCCGCAACGCGCCCTCGACGGCGTCTCCGGTTTGGAAATACGCCCGGCAGTCCGCGCAGCTGGCGGCATGCCGCGGCTGCGCCTGACCAGTGACGACGCACCACTGGCGGATGACTCGGCAGACAGGGCGAACGCGGGGTGACGGCTTCGAGGTCATGGCTGTTGGTCTCCTTTCATCAATTGCTGGCGGGCGCGGTGCACGATCACCTTCACGTGAATCTGCGTGAGCTCCATCACGCGGGCGGTTTCCTCGGTGGACAGATCCTCGGCGAAACGCAGCCACATCACTTCGAACTCGCGCTGCGAGAGGACGCGCCGGGCGCGGGCCCAGACGTTCTCCGCGCGATCGCGTTGCTCCACGGTGTGCGCCGGCGAGGGCGCGGTGCTGACGGGTTCGTCGGTGACATGATCCCACTTCTTCGCGGATCGAAAATGATTCAGCGCGTTGTGCCGCGCGATCGTGAGCAGCCAGTTGATGATCGGCCGATCGCCATCAACCCGCTGGATATGCCGGAACGCCTTGAGAAACGTCTGCTGTGTCAAGTCCTCGGCGTCCTCGCGCTGCCGCGTCATCTGGTAGAGGAAATGATACACGCGTCGCTGGTGCAGCCGGACAATCTGCTCGAACGCCCGCACGTCACCGCCCGCCGCCGCGCGGACGATCGCCGCTTCGGCCTCAGGCGAAGCCGCCGCATCCGGCATGGATGCGGTGGCTTCAGCGCGGGGTGTGGCAGAGAGCGTCATCGTTTCCATGTCGGCTCCACGCCGGTCAGTCAGCGCCCGGCAGCCGCGGGACGCGCTTTCGGCTCGGCCACGCTCACCGCGTACTTCGCCTTGCCCTCGGGATCGTTCACGTAGACGACCTTCAACGTGTACGTGCCTTCGGCCCCGGGGAACTGAAACTGCGACATCGTGCCGCGTCCGCCGACGGCGCGCATGAATTCGGAGCGGAAGATCAACGGCGAGCCCGAGCCGTCCGCCGGCGCAATTTCGACGCGATCAAAGCGGGCATTGCGGCCGCCATTGAGCGCACGCCCCACCGTGATGGCCACGCTGTTCTCGAGTTTCACATTTTCGATCGTGCGGGTCACAAGCGCGGCGGCGTCGCCCGCCGGCGCAGCGCCTGACGCCGCTTCAGCGCTCCACTCGGCGAGGGTCCGGCCGGTGGTGATGGGCTGCGGGCGGTTCACCGGCCGATTTTCCACCTGGCCCTGAAGGGCCTTGCCCATCTGCGCCAGCCGCGCGCTCGGATACGCAAGCCGCAGCGTGACGGTCTCCTTGTCGCGGCTCACGCCGGTGGCATTTAGAAACTCGGCCAGCTGACGATCGTTCGTCTCCGCCAGCGAAAGCGCCGCGGTCATGCCCTGGAGGATCTTCATGAGCTTGTCCGCGCTCTGCTCGGACGAGGCAAGCAGCTCGGCATGCGCAAACACATCGGGGCCGCGCTCGCCGATCGCCAGCGAGCCGGAACTCGCCATTTGCAGCAGCCGCGCCTGCGGGGCGTTCTGCGGAAACAACGGTTCCGTGGGCAGCACGCTGGCCGCAAACAGATAGGCGCCGGCGGCATTGCCCGTGAGCTTGCTGAGGGGCGACGCCCCCCCCGACATCAGCGACGGCGCGGCGCCGCGAAACACCTCGCGCGCCTTGAGCACCTGCGCGCGCGACTTGCTCACGATGATGATCGGCTCCGGCGGAAACGCCACGATCACCTGCATGCGCCGCGCGGCCGGGGCCTTGGGATCAGTGACCGCGTACGCGGGAAACGGATAATCCTTCGCCTCGGTGAACACCTCGGGCTGCGCGAGCGTGCCCTGCAGCAGCAGGCTTTCCGCAATCTTGCGGAGATCGTCGGTCCCCTGCGCGATGAGCGCGCCATCAATCGCGTTGGGATCGCCCGAGAGGTTCGTGCCATACGCGGTGAGCGAACCCACCGTCATCAGGACCTTCGGAATATCGAGGCCCACCGTTCCGCCCGTCGCCTGGCCCTGGGCTTTCTCGAGCGCGGCCACCAGCTCCTGGCCGATGGTGCCGGCGCGGAGCGCGGCGAAATCCGCGTGCAACACCCACTGCGCGTCAGCGGCCACGATGGCCGGATTGTAGGCGGCGAACGCGGGCACCGCCGGAAGCAGGGACAGCGCCCAACCGGCGGCGCGAAGAGAGATGCATTTCATTTTGGAAGTCATGTTGCCCCTGATACACGCGGGATGCGACCCAGGTTACGAATAGTCGGCACCGACGTCGACCGCGCCGGAGCCGGCCCGAGGGTGCGCGGCGCCACGATCGACGCTGACGCGGAGAGGTAGCGCTGGAGCTTCATGTTACGGCAAGCGTTCAGTTTTCCCGCGCCGCGGAACCGAGCAATTCCCGCCAGCGAAACACCAGCGCCGTCACCGCGATCATGGCAATCGCGAGCACGATGAGCAGCACGACGGCGCCGGCCGGATTCACGGCCACCAGCTGCAGCTTCTGCCCGAGCCCGCGTTCGTCGGGCAGCAACGACTGCACGATGCTCATGGTCTGCCGCAGCATGGAAATCCGGCTGATCTGCGTGGGCACGCTGCCCAAACCCACCTCGATGATCGCACCGTAGGCGAGGCCGACGATGATGTAACGCGAGGTCAGCATGCCGCAGAGAAAACCAAAGGCGCTGAACACGGTGATCACGAGCACCTGCGCCAGCAGCAGCTGCGGCACGGCGGCCGCGAGGTCCGGCACCCGGTGGAAGAGCCCCACTCCCACCACCGTGGCGAGCGCCAGGAGAAAGTTGAGCTGCAGACAAGCCACATGCGACAGGAAGCGGAACACCACGAACGCCGGGCGCGTCACGGGCCGCGTGAAGAGATAATCGATTGAACCCGCCGCCAGGTCGTCGCGGATCGCACCTCCGCCGGCGATGAATGCGATCAGCGGCGTCAGGAAGCAGATGTAAAACGTCGCCGCCCACGGCAGAAAATCCGTCGCCGCCGCGCCCGGATTCGGCGCCGCCGGAATCGAAAACACCACGAGCGCCGCGAGCATGCCGACGAGTTTCAGCGCGTGCCCGAGGCTGAGGTAACGCCGCACGGTCAGTCGCCAGATGCCGCCGAAGGCATGCCAGGCGTTGGGCGCGACGCCTGCAACGGTTCGAGCAAGGGACACAGGCGCGTTCATGGTTCGTGGGGGGCGTCGATTGCCTTCTCGAGCAGCGACGCCGTGCTCTGCACCTCGAAGATGCGAACGCCGCTCTCGAGGAGCGTTTCGTGAAACTCGCCGTTGCCGTAGAAGCGGCTGGCATCAAGCCAGCGCACATGCAGCAGGCCGGCCTCGGCCACGATGTCGCAGCCGCGCACCAGCCCGCGATCGAAGAGATGCCGCGCGAGCTTGTCGGGCGCATCGCAGCGGAAACTCGTCGCGTCCGGCCAGCGGGCGCGCGCATCGGCCGAGGTCGCGTCGTTGAGCGAACGCGGAATCCGCCCCCAGCGCAGCAGCAGGAACTCCGCGCACAACGCCTCGAGATCGTGGAGAATGTGACTCGAGATCAGCACGCTCCGGCCGTCGCGCGCGAGTTCGCGCAGGACATTCGCCATGTCCTCGCGTCCCATCGGATCGAGCCCGTTCATCGGCTCGTCGAGAATCACGAGCTCGGGCTCGTGCAACAGACATTGCGCGAGCTTCACGCGCTGGCGCATGCCCTTGGAAAGCGCGGTGAGACGCTTCGACCAGTGCGCCGACGCCAGCTTCACCCGATCGAGCGCGGCCCGCGTGCGCGTTTTCGACTCCGCCCCGGAAAGACCCGAAATCATACCGAGCGCCACCAGCCAGTCGAACGATCCGATCCCCGGCGGCACCGACTCAATTTCCGGGCAGTACGCCAGCCGCGCCTGAACCGCAGGGTTGTTCCACGGCTCCGCGCCAAACACCCGGAGCGTGCCGGAGCTCGGCTGGATTTGTCCGAGCAGCAGACGGAAGAGCGTGGTCTTGCCCGCGCCGTTGGGCCCCACGACGCCGGTGATGCCCGGCCGGATCGTGAACGAGACGTTGTTCAAACCGAGAATCATCCCGTAGAACCGGCTCAGGCTCTCGCCCTCCACGATCGCACGGGAGTGCAGGCATCCCGCCCGCATCGAATCGGATTCCGGCGGGACGGCACCGCGGCCATTGTCTTCAGCGTGCGCACTCATTCGGGTCGAAGCCTCCGCAAAAAAACAAACGATCCCAGCAGCACGAAGCCGGCGAGACTCGCCAGCGCGCCGGCATAGCCCTTCGGCTGAACCTTGTCGGCGGCGCCGCGGAAATTCTGCGCGACGCGCTGATCCAGCAGCGGCAGCGTGTCGCTCGCCAGCGTGAGCGCCTGGTCGAGTCGGAACGTCCCCTGCCTCACCTGTTCGAGATTGTACGTGAAACTCGCGCGCCGCAGCCATTCGGGCGCGCCCGGCGGTTTCGCCACGGCGCCCAGCACCAGCCAGAGTCCCATCCAGAGCACCGTGGTCGTGCGCGAGGTCCGGCTGATCGCGGACACGCCCAGCGTGATCGCGGCGAGGGTGACAAGCGCGATGCCGTGGAACGCGAGCGCATGGCCCAGCGGCGGAATCGAGTGCACGATGAAATCGCTGCTCGGCGCAAAGGCCACGCTCAGCAGCCAGCCGAAGAGCAGCGGCCCCGTCCACATCAACACCAGCACGCCGACGATCATCCCGAGCTTGCCCGCGAGATAGTCGCCCGACGTGAGCGGACGGGAGAGATAGACCGTGAGAGCGTTCGTCGCGCGATCGCGCGTGATGAGCCGCGGCACCATCGCCGTGAGCGCCACGAGACTGAGAAGCAGCCCGAGAAAGGAGTGCAGCCAGAAAATCAGCGTGAACCAACCGCCGATACAGATATCTGGATACAGCAGGATGAACGCCCCCAGCACCGAGGCCATCGCCTCCGCGCGCGGTCCAAGAAATTCGGCGAGGCTCGCCAGCCAGCCGCCCGTCGCGATCGACTGGCTGAACAAAAAGCCCAGCGCCGCCAGCACCGCGCCGCCACTCCATGCGGCGGCGAGCAAGAACTTGAACAGCCGCAGCCGCAGCAGTTGCCGCAGCCCGGTGGAAATCATCGTCCACCGGCGATAGCCGACACCGCGCGGGGTTTCGCCCCAGCGGCTGAGATCAAGGCTGGCTTCCATGGGCGGTACCGATCGATTGGATGAACAATTCGTGCAGGGCGTCGGGATTTGCGACGATCTCGGCCGGCGGCAAACCGTGGGCGCGCATCAGCTGCAGAATCCACTCGATCGAATCGGACTCCGATTCCACCCGCAGCTTGCCATTCGAGAGCCGCGTGAGTTTTGCGCCCGTGGACGTCAGCACGGTGACGAATCGCTCCACCTCCGACGCCGGCGCGAGTTCCACAATCCGGCGATGCCGGTTCTTCAACGCCACGATGCTGTCGTGTTCGAGCAGCCGGCCGTTGCCGATGATGATCACGCGATCGCAGACGCGCTCGACGTCGCGCAGCAGGTGCGACGACATGACGACGCTGATTCCGAGGTCGCGCCACAGCGAGCCGATGAGCTTCAGGATGTGCTCGCGTCCCGAGGGATCGAGGCCGTTGGTCGGCTCATCGAGGAAGATCACCTTCGGGTCATGCACGAGCGCCTGCGCCAGTTTCACGCGCTGGCGCATGCCCGTTGAATACGTGTCGACCGGGCGATAACGCTCCTGCCCCATGCCGACGAGATCGAGAATCTCATGCGTGCGCTGCCGGGCCACCCGCATCGGCATGCCGGACAGTTGCCCGCAATATGTGACGTATTCACACCCGGCCATGCCTGCGATGTGGCAATCCTGCTCGGGACTGTAACCCACGCGCTCGCGCGACGCCCGGTTGGCGGCACGAATGTCGCGACCGAGCACGCGCGCCGTGCCGGTCGTGGGCGTCTCGAGATTGAGCAGGCACTTGATGAATGTGCTCTTGCCCGCACCGTTGGGCCCCAGCAATCCGATCGTCCCGGGCGGCACTTGCACGGAAAAGTCCACCAGCGCCGGCTGCGATCCATAGGTTTTCCCCAGCCCGCGGGCCTCGATGATGAAATCACCATCGGCCCGCTCCGGGAGAGGAGGCGGAAGAGTGGAAAGTGTGGTGGCTTGCAACGCGGGACAGGAGTTTCGGCCGATGGCTTCTGGTGCACTACACGCCGCGCCAGGTCGAGGTTACAGAAATCTGTTCACGCCGGCCACGACACAGCGATTGAGCGTACGCACGGCAACAAACGCGGGAGGCGTTCATCCACGCCACGTCATCAATCCCGCCACCCCGGCCACCGCCAGCACCGCGCCTGCGCAATAACTCCAGCGCGGTCTCGCTCCCTCGAGCCACAGCGCGAACGGAATCGTCAGCAACGGCGCCGCCGCGACGATCGGCTGCACGATGCCCGCGGGCGTGGAGCGCAGCGCCCATTGGAAACACGTCACGCCCAGCACCGGCCCCGTCAGGGCATTCGCCGTCACCCACGGCCACGCCGTCGGAAGATCGCGCATCAGCGGCGCGCGCGGCCGGACCAGCCGGTACACCAGCCACGCCACGACCAGCCCGCCGATCACGCGCTGATACGCCGCCGTTCCCGGATCCACCGGCGCGTGCGCCGCCGCGGCGACCATGAAGGCCTTGCGACTGATCACGGCACCGACGCCCTGACCCACCGCCGAAAGGAACGCCCAGGCCACGCCGGCCCGCCACGCCCCGGGCCGCGCGGGTTCGGCTTCGAATGGAAACAAGCCGAGCGAGACGCCGGCCAGCGTCAGTGCGACGCAGATCAGTTGGAGCGCCGAAAGCCGCGTCCCCAGCCAGAGCCATTCCACACTCGCGGCCACGATCGCCGAGCCACACTGCACGATCAGCGTCGAAAGATTCGAACCGAGCCGCGGCAGCGATTGAAACATCGCCACTCCGCCCACGCCGAAGCCCACCACGCCGCCACCCACAAACCACGGCAGCGCCGGCCCCGTCCACCCCCCGCCCGCCAGATGCGCCCACGCCCCGAGCAGCACGGCCGCGACAGCGAGCCGCCAGAAATTGGCGCGCAGACTGCCGAGCAGGTGCGCTGCGCGATTTGCGAACACCGGCGTGACCGCAAAAAACAGCAGCGTGCCGAGCGCGCCCATCATGGCGAAGCCCTCCGGTTCCACTCCACGCCCACGGTGAACGTTCGCCCCGGTGCCGGCAGAAAAATCGCCGTGGCCGCGGGCACGCGCGCGACATCGAGCACGCCCGCCGTGCTGGCGATGCTACGGTGATCGCCGAGATTCCGCGCGTCGACGAACAGCGTCCAGCGTCCGCCGATACGCCAGCCAGCCCGCGCGTGGGCGAGCGTGCGGCCGCCATAACCAAGGCGGTGCGCGTGATCGGCCCACGTCGTCCCCGCAACCCAATCCGCGCCGACCGCGGCAAACGCTCCGCGCGGAAACTCCGCGAGCCATTCTGCGGTTCCGGTGTGCGGCGGCATGCCGGCGAGCCGCCCGGATCCATGGATCGTGTCGCTGTCGAATGTCGCGCGACTCCACGCAGTGGATACCGCCAATGACCAACGCACCGGCTCGGTCACGAATCGCCAGCGCAGCGCCACTTCGACGCCGGCGTGCGTCGTCGGCCCCGCATTCACCGCGCCGCGCGCGGCACCACTGGCGTCCGCGAGCCGCAGGATTTCGTTGCGCCACGCCGCCCGGTATACCGCCGCGTCCCACGCCCACGCAGCCGCACTCCCGCGCACGCCGATCTCGGCCGTCACCGCCCGCTGCGTGGCCAGCGGCTGCAGGGTGCGGCGCAGGTTCGGATACGGTCCAGCCACCACCACGAGATCGTCAAATGTCGGCGGCTCAGCCACGGCCGACACCTGGCCGAGCAGCGTGCAGTCACGCCAGAAGCGCCATTGCAGGCCCGCCTGCGGCAACGTGTCGTGCGACTCCACCACCGAACGCGGCGTGACTCGCAGGCGATCGGCTATCGTCCGCCGGGCCATCAGCTGCGCGAGACCCGCGGTGCCGATCACCCGCCGCGTGATCGCCCAGGTATCCTCGCCCTGTACCATCGCTGTGAAGGGCGTCAGCTCGTCATCGGCGAAGTGCGGCCCGCGCTGCCCGGCGTCGTTGCGCCAACGTTTCACCGTGCGCCAGCCCCGTGACGCCGTCGCCGCCACGCGCAACCGGTGCGTCGCGCCGCCCACGTCCAAGCGCGGCGCGGCCATGAGATGCACGCTGACGTCGTCACTGCGGGAGTCGCTGATTCCGTTCGCCTGCAACTGCTGGAACCCGTCCGTGGTGCGGCCCCACGCGATGCCGCCCTCAAGTTCGCGCGCGACGGTGTGCTGGCCGACTGACGCCGTCACGCGGTTGAAGGTCGAAGCACGGTGCGGCTGGTCGCGACTCACATCCGACGAAACGCTGCGCGGCGCCAGCAACGCCTCCGCCCAGGTCAGCGGCCCGGGCACGTCGTAACGGGCGTCGACGTGATACCACGCCACCGTCGCCTCCGTGTCGCCGCCCAGTCGGCGTCGCAACGCAGTTCGCATCGCCTCCCGCCGCTGCGCGCTGTGCGCCCGAAACCCGTCCTGGGTCTGGAACGAGACGGCTCCGGACGCGGCGTAGTTATCCCGGACATATGTTCCCCGCGCGTGGCTCCGCCAGGCGCCGAACGATCCCACCTCGGTCCGAAGCGCGGCGGCGGCCTCCGTGGGCCACATGCGGTCGTCACCGCGCAGATCCAACGCTCCGCCCATCGTGCCAGGCGCGGTCCGCCAGCCGTCGAGTCCGCGCTGCACCTCGACGCGCGTGGCCAGTTGCGGATCGAGCAGTGCGCTGTTGAACGAACCGTCCGCCAGCCCGAGTGGGAGTTGATCGAGGAGCAGGGAGAGACCACGGCTCGATGGCGCGCTCTGAATGCCGGAGCCGCGAATCGAAAGTCGTGGCGGCTCGAAGCCGCCGAAACTCTCCAGCATCATCGCACCGGGAATCTGGCGGAAGGCATCGGCCAGCGTGGCGACGGCCCGGCCAGACCACGCTTCCGCCGGCAACACGGCAGTGGCCCGCGTCGGCGCCGCACCCGGCGTCAGCCGCGTTTCGATCACGATCCACGGTGCAAGCACCTGCGGCGCGTCCGGCTCCTCCGCATACGCCCCTCCGGTAAGGAGGGCGACGGCGAGGATCCGGGCGCGCATGGCGTCACCGCTTGTACAGCGGCCGGGCGGTGTAGCGGGTATGCAAGAGCGCGTGCGCGCGTTCGCCGAGCGGCTGGCCGAGGAACTCCTTGTAGACGCGGATGACCTCGGGGTTCTCGTGCGAGCAGCGCACGGCGGCGTCACGGTCATCCTGATACAGTCCGGCGGCGCGGAGCTTCCGGCGCTCGTTGTCTACGCCGTAGGGCTGGCCGCCACCGCCGATGCACCCACCCGGACACGCCATCACCTCGATGAAGTGATACGGCGTCTCCCCGCCGGACTTGCGCGCAGCCCGGACCCGGTCGAGGACCTGCTCGACGTTGGCCAGGCCGTGCGCGACGGCCACGCGCACGGGAGTGTGCTCGATCATCACCGTGCCTTCCTTGACGCCCTTCAGGCCGCGCACCGCCTCGAGTTCGATCTTCGGCAGCGCCTTGCCCGTGGCGTAGAAATAAGCGGTGCGGATCGCCGCCTCCATCACGCCACCGGTGGCACCGAAAATCGTGCCCGCGCCGGAGTAGTCGCCGAGCAGCGAGTCGGCGTGGCCGTCCGCGAGATTCAGGAAGTCGATGCCGGATTGCTTGAGCATGCGCGCGAGCTCGCGCGTGGTGAGCGCGACGTCGACGTCCTTGTGCCCCGACGCGTACATCTCCTCGGTGCGCGACAGTTCATATTTTTTCGCGGTGCACGGCATGATCGAGACGACGAACATCTTCGCCGGATCGAGTCCGAGCTTCTGCGCGTAGTAGGTCTTGGCCAGCACGCCGAGCATCTGCTGCGGCGACTTGGCGGTGGAGAAGTTATCAATGAAATCGTAGTGATTCTTCTCCATGAAATCCGTCCACGACGGACAGCACGACGTGATGAGCGGCAGCGCGCCGCGCTTGTGCACGAAGCGCTGGATGAACTCGCTCGCCTCCTCGACGATCGTGACGTCCGCCGAGAAGTTCGTGTCGAACACGGCCTTGAAGCCCAGCCGCCGCAGTGCCGCATAGAGCTTCTTCGTTAGGTTCGTGCCGGGCGGCAGCCCGAACGCTTCGCCGACGGTCACGCGGACCGAGGGTGCGATCTGGACGACGCAGATCTTCTCGGGGTCCGTCAGTGCCTCCCACACCAGCGGCGTCTCGTCGTTCTCCACGATGGCGCCGGTGGGACAGTGCGCCGAGCACTGGCCGCACTTCACGCAGGGCGATTCAGCAAGCGTGATGTCGCCGGCCGGAGCCATGCGGGTGTTGATGCCGCGATCGAGGAACGACAACGCCCAGACGTTCTGCACGTCCTGGCACACCTGGATGCAACGGCCGCATTTGATGCACTTCTGGAAATCCAGGATGATCGAGCCGGTGGAACGATCGGGCGGGACCTCCTTCACGTACCGCTTGATCGACTCGAGCGGGATGTTGAAATCCGCGGCGAGCGACTGCAGCTCGCACTCACCGTTGCGGCCGCAGGTCAGGCAGGCCTGCGGGTGGTTCGAGAGGATGAGTTCCAGGGTCGAGCGCCGGACGTCCACAATCTCGCGATCGTGCGTCGTGATTTCCATGTCATTCTCCAGCGGCGTGCAGCACGCGCGCATGAACTTGTTGGCGCCCTTGTTGCGGACAATGCAGATGCCACAGGCGGCGGTGGGCAGCAGATCCTTGTGCTTGCACAGCGTCGGGATGTTGACCTGCACGTGGCGCGCGGCGTCGAGGATGCTGGTGCCTTCCGGGACCTCGACATCGAGCTGGTTGATGCGGGCTTTGATCATGGTGCGGCCGGGTTGACAGTGACAGGCGCGCCCGCCGGAACGGCCTCGGCCGTCGACGGAGTTTTCGCGGCACCCGCCGCGGGACGCGTCATCTTGCGGGCGTAGCTGGGGCCACCTTCGATGAACGCCTGATATTCCTCGTTGAAGTACCGCAGGGTGGAGAGCACCGGGTTGGGCGCGGTCTGGCCCAGACCGCACAGCGACGCGCGCTGCATCGCGAGGCAGATGCGGCGAATTTGCGCCACGTCCGCAGCGCCGCCCCGGCCCCGCGAGATCCGATCGAGGATCTGCAGGAGCTGGTATCCACCAATCCGACACGGCGCGCACTTGCCGCACGATTCGTCGACGCAGAACTTCAGGTAGAACTTGGCGACGTCGACCATCGAGTCGGTCTTGTCCATCACGAGCATGCCGCCCGAGCCCATGATCGAGCCGAGCTGCTGCAGGGTTTCGTAGCTCACCGGCGTGTCGAGGTGCTGCACCGGGATCACGCCGCCGGAAGGACCGCCCGTCTGCACGGCCTTGAGGTCGCGGCCTTCGAACACACCGCCGCAGACGTCGTAGATGATCTCGCGCAGCGTGGTGCCCATCGGCACCTCGACGAGCTGGGCGTTGCGCACCTTGCCGGTGACGGCAAAAACCTTCGTGCCTTTCGAGGTGGCGGTGCCGTAGCCCGCGAACCACGCGCCGCCCTGCAGCAGGATGGCCGGCACGGACGCGAGCGTCTCCACGTTGTTGATCGCCGTCGGCTTTCCCCACAGGCCTCGCACGGACGGATAGGGCGGCCGCGGGCTCGGACTGCCGCGACGCCCTTCGATGGAAGCGATCAAGGCAGTTTCCTCGCCGCACACGAAGGCCCCGGCGCCGAGCCGGATCTTCGCGTCGAAGGAAAAGTCGCTGCCCAAGATACGAGGCCCAAGCAGTCCCAGTTCGCGCGCCTGCGCGATGGCGCGATCGATCCGTTCGACGGCTTTCGGGTACTCGGCGCGAATGTAGAAATAGCCCTGCGAAACGCCCATCGCATACGCCGCGATGATCATGCCCTCGAGGACCGCGTGGGGATCGCTCTCCAGCACGCTGCGATCCATGAACGCGCCGGGATCGCCCTCGTCGCCGTTGCAGATCACGTAGCGCTGCGCGGCCGGCTGCGACCGCGTCAGCTGCCACTTCATCCACGTGGGGAATCCCGCGCCGCCGCGACCACGCAGCGCGCTCGTTTTCATCTCGGCGATCACCTGCTCCGGCGTGAACTCGAACAGCGCGCGGCGCAGCGCCTGGTAACCCTCCGCGCGGCGCAGATAATCATCGAGACTGTCGGGATCCACCTTGCCGCAATGCCGCAGCACGATGCGCACTTGTTTGTCGGGCACCTTCCACAGCAGGTCATCGAGCACCCGACCCTTCACCACCGACTCCGTCACGATGCGCGCAACGTCGGGCGCGAGGACGTTCGCATACGTGACGCCGGACGGCAGCAGCTGCACCACGGCGCCTTCATCGTACACGCCGAGGTCAAGTGCACGGACCACCTGGACGGCGCGACCGGGCGCGGAGCGTTTCAATTCCTCGACGAACGACGACTGGAAGAAAGCCGTCTTGCTGCCGGCTTCGGGCCCGGTGTCACGGACGAGAAGATGCGTCACGGGAGCCGTGAGCGTCAGGCCGCGCTGCCGGCTCGCGATCACACTGTCGTCGAGCAAGCGATGAGCCACCAGATGCTCGTCGACGATGCGCGCGGCAATCTCGGGCGTGACGCGACCGTAGTGCACCGGCGGCAATCCAGCCGCCTGCACTTCGACCACGGGATCGGCGAACGAGTAGCCGATCGAACCGGCGCGCAGCAGGGCGAACGAGAGTGTCCGCTCCTCGCGCAGCGACTTCAAGGCGTTGAACACGATTTCCGCTCCGGCGGCGATGCCACCGGTGTCGAGTTGCACGCGGATCCATTCCGGCGGGTCGATGACCGGCTGGGTGGCCAGCGCCTCAAGTTGCGCGCGGGTGATCGGGTTCATGGCGTCGCCTCCTTCTTCGCCTTGATCGCGGCGATGTGTCCGGCGATTTCCGACGGTTTGACGTGTCCGCAGGTCTTGCCGTCGACGACCATCGCCGGCGCCATGCCGCAGCAGCCGATGCAGCGCACGACATCGAGGTGAAACTGCCGGTCGGGGGTCGTCTGCCCTTCCGCAATGCCGAGCTGGGCGCGGACCTCGTTCAGCAGATCGGCCGAACCCTTCAGGTAACACGCCGTGCCGTTGCACACCGTGAGCGTGTGAGCCCCCGGCGGCTGCAGCTTGAAGTAGTGGTAGAACGTGATGACCTCGTAGATCCGGGCCAGCTTAACGCCGAGTTCGCGGGAGAGCTCCATCGCCACCTCGCGCGGCACGTAGCCGTGCTGGTTCTGGATCGCGTGGAGGATCATGATCAGGTTGCCCTCCTCGTTGCGCCAGCGGGCGACGTGCTGCTGGACGTCACGCCGCACCGTCGAATCCAGTTTGCGCTGCAGCCGGCGGAGACGCTCCAGCTTCACGTCGACCAGGCGCGCGACCTCCTCGGAGACGTCCCGCGGCACGAAACCATGCTGCTGCTCCAGTGCTTCGAGCATTTCGAGCAGGCTCGCTTCATCGTGACGCCCGAGATCCGCAGGTCTCGTGACGTGTTCCGCGTCCAACCCGGCGGCGGAGCTTTTCATGGCGTCGCCACAGTACCAATACCCATGGCCCGGCACTTCGCGCGAGTTGTTCAACGCTGTGCACTTCTTGCAGGCCCGGCTCAGCCTCGGACACAGGGCGTGGAACCGTTTCGCCTGGCAGTGCTTGCGGCAAAAATTGTTCGCAGGGAAAACGCCGCGCGCCGAGGACGATTTTCCGTGTCACCGGCGGAAGCGAGCGGCACCCTGCCCGCGTGTCCCCCGCTGACTTCATCGATCGCCATCCCGGAGAGCTGCTCGGCCGGCTGCAGCAGCTGGTCGGCGTTTCCACCGTCAATCCGCCCGGCGAAAACTACGACGCGATCACCAAGTGGCTGGTGCATGAGCTCGAGGACGTCGGTCTCCGCACGCGGCGCTTTCCGATCCCGGCCGCGTTGATGAGGAAGGAGCTGCCGCCCGAGCAGCACGGCTATCCGCGCTTCAACGTGCTCGGCCAGCGGCCGGTGGCGGGCGCGCGGAAGACGATCCATTTCAACGCCCATTACGACGTCGTGCCCGTATCCGGAACCTGGAAACACGGCAGCCCGTTCAGCGGCGCAATCGAACGCGGATGGATGTACGGCCGCGGCACCGCGGACATGAAGGGCTCGATCGCGAGTCTGCTGATGGCGATGCGCGCACTCCGGGCGACCGGCACCGCGCCGCGCATGAACGTCGAGATTTCGTTCACAGCCGACGAGGAAACCGACTCCGCGCTCGGCACGGGCTGGCTGGTCGCCCACGCCCCCATCAAGCCCGACTACGCCGTCGTGATGGAGGGCGGCGAGGGCCGTCACGTGTGCTGCGGCCACAACGGCACGCTCTGGCTGGAAGTGCACGTCCACGGCCGCCCCGCGCACGGATCGCTGCCGGCGAAGGGCATCAACGCCCTGGAAAAAATGGCGGCGCTGGTCCGCGCCTTCGACACCTACAAGCACACGCTCGCGCAACGCACCTGGAAAACACCGGAGGGAAAACTCCACCGGCCGACCGTGAACCTCGGCGGCGTCTTTCACTGCGGCGAGGGCGCAAAGATCAACACCGTGCCGGCGTTAGCCAGCTTCACCATCGACCGGCGCGTCATCCCGGCCGAAACCCATGCGGCCGCCGAGCGCGAGTTGCGCGCCTTCCTCGTGAAGGCCGCGCGGCAGATCCCGCAGTGCACGATCTCGGTGCACAAGATCTCGGAAAACTATCCGTGTTTCTCGGAGCCGACGCATCCGTTCTTCAACGCCATGGCGGGCTGCGTCACCCGCGTGCGGAAGGAGAAGACCAAGTTCAACGTCTCCACGGGCTTCAACGACATGCATTTCTTCTCGCATCACCTGAAGATTCCGACGCTTGGGTACGGTCCCGGTGGCATCGACTATCACGGCGTCGACGAGCGGGCCGAGGTGAAGGAACTGATCGCGAGCGCGAAGATTTACGCGGAGCTGCTGACGACGTTTGCGGGTTGAGCGCAGGGGCGCGGCGGAGCCTACCCTTTCAAGCCGACGCGGATCATGTTCACCGCGATCGCCGCGAGCAGCATCGCGATGATCTTCGAAATCGCGCGCAACCCGGCCGCGCCGATCATCCGGCCGAGGCGTTCGCTGAACGTGAACGCCAGCATCACCAGCCCAAGATTCACGACCAGCCCCGCCAGCGCGTAACGCACGCCGAGGGTCTGCGCGAGCGCGATGAGGGTCGTGATCAACGCGGGCCCCGCGATCAGCGGCATGCCCAGCGGCACGATGCCGAAGTCATCCGGCAGACTCGCGGGCGACGCCGACGACTGGATCAGTTCGCGCGCGGCGAGAATGAAAAGGATGAGCCCGCCCGCGATCTGGAAATCGCTCGCCGCAATCCCGAGCGCACGAAACATGCTCGACCCGAGAAAGAGAAACAGCAGCGCCACGGCGCCGCCCGTGATCGTCGCCTGACGGGCGATCCGCTGACGCTGCGCCGCAGCCACGCCCTGACCCAGGCCGAGAAAGATCGCGGCCAGTCCGACGGGGTCGATCGCGACGAACATCGGGATGAACGCCTGCAGAAATTTTTCGATCCAGACCGGCATGCGTCGAACCTAACCCGAGGCGGAGCGTGGCGTCGAGCGCGGGTGCAACGGGCAGCGGCGGCGGGCGCTCCCACCACGGCCGCGCCCCGGCCTACATTCCCCTTGTTTCGCCGCGACGTGCGCGGCAACGTGGCCCTCCTGTTTCATCTCCCTTTTTGTCCCTGCCATGAAGATTAACTCCTCCCTGACACCGCAGAAGCTGCAGAAGAAAACGACCCGCGTTTTCGAACTCGCCGGCCAGAAGATTCGCGCCATCGACGCCGCGTGGGATCCGTCGAAAGGCACACCGGTCTTCACCATCAAGGGCAAATACACGTCCCGCGGCTGGACCGAGTGGACGCAGGGATTTCAGTTCGGCATGGCGTTCCTGCACTTCGACGCCACCGGTGACGCCGCGATGCTGAAGCTCGGCCGCGAGAAGACCGTGAAGTACATGGCGTCGCACGTGTCGCATGTCGGCGTGCACGATCACGGCTTCAACAACGTTTCCACTTACGGCAATCTGCGCCGGCTCATTCTCGAAGGCAAAATCGCCCGCGAACAGGGCGAGCTCGACTACACCGAGATCGCGTTGAAGGCGTCCGGCGCGGTGCAGGCCGCGCGCCACGTGCCGACCGCCTACAAGCAGCCGTGGTCGCCGGTGGGCGCCGGCGCGGGCGTCGCGCCCAGTGGCTACATCTATTCCTTCAACGGACCGCAGTCGCTGTTCGCCGACACGATCCGCTCGATGCGTTCGCTCGTGGTCGCGCACCAGCTCGGGCACGTGCTCATGGGCGAGGGTGACAAGCCGATCAACCTGCTGCATCGCGCCGTCGAGCACGCCGCCACCACGGCGCGGTTCAACGTGTTCTTTGGACAGGGCCGCGACTCGTACGACGTGCGCGGGCGCGTGGCGCATGAGAGCGTCTTCAACCGCAACGACGGCCAGTTCCGCTGCCCGAGCTCACAGCAGGGCTACTCGCCGTTCACCACCTGGACGCGCGGCGCCGCGTGGATCATCTGCGGCTATGCCGAGCAGCTCGAATTTCTGGATACGGTGAAAGGCGCCGACCTCGACGCCGTGGGCGGCCGTCGCGCCGTGACCGACCTGTTCCTCGAGACGGCCCGCGCCGCCAGCGACTACTACATCGACGGCTACTCGGCCCGCGATGGCGTGCCGTACTGGGACAGCATGGCGCTCAACTCCCACCAACTCGGCGACTACACGAAGAAGGACGCGGATCCATTCAACGCCCACGAGCCGGTCGACAGTTCGGCCGCGGCCATCACCGCCCAAGGTCTCCTGCGCCTCGGCAACTATCTCACCGCCAAGGGCGAAAAGGCTGCCGGCAGGAAGTATTTCCAGGCGGGACTCACGATTGCGGATACGCTCTTCGGCGAGCCGTATCTCTCGACCGACAAGAAGCATCAGGGGTTGTTGCTGCACAGCGTTTACCACCGTCCGAACGGCTGGGACCACATCCCGGCCGGCCGCAAGGTGCCCTGCGGTGAAGCGTGCATGTGGGGCGACTACCACGCGGTCGAACTCGCGCTCCTCATCCAGCGTCTCGCCGAGGGTAAATACTATACCTTTTTCTGAGCGCCGGGTTGCGTCTGCCACGGATCGCGTGAGCATGTGAGTGAGGCTCAGACCCCGCGTCTCGACCACATGCCCATTTCGCCGCTGCTCTACGAATCACACTCGCACACTCCGCTCTGCAAACACGCGACCGGCACGCCTTCCGAGTATGCCGCGGTGGCCGAGCAACGCGGCCTGAAGGGCATCATCATCACGTGCCACGGCCCGCTGCCCGACAACATGGGGCTCGAGCACCGCATGGCGCCCCACGAGTACGAGAAGTACGTCGAGATGGTGGCGGCCGCCCGCGAAGAGTTTGCGGGTCGCGTGGATGTTCGCCTTGGACTCGAAAGCGACTTCTTCCCCGGCCTCGAATCCTGGAGCGAAAAACTCCACGCGCGCGTCCCACTGCATCACGTGCTGGGCTCCGTCCACATGCAGGTGTCGTTCTACCGGTCGAAGTTCTACACCGGTGACGCCCTCGAGTATCAGCGCACGTACTTCGGTCATCTGGCCGACTCCGCCGAGACCGGACTCTTCGACACGCTCGCCCACCCTGACCTCGTGAAGAACGAGGCGCCCCACGAATGGCAGTTCGCGCGCATCGAGTCCGACATCAAGAAGGCGCTCGATCGCATCGCGGCGACGGGCGTCGCGATGGAGCTGAACACCAGCGGCCTGAACAAGGCGCTGCCGGAAATGAATCCCGGTCCGCAGATGCTCACCCTGATGCGCGAGCGCGACATCCCCGTGGTGCTCGGCGCCGACGCGCACCGGCCCGCCCGCGTCGGCGATCGCTACCAGCAGGCGCTCCGCATGCTCGACGAACTCGGCTTTGAAACGGTGAGTTACTTCCTCGAGCGCAAACGCCACATCGTGCCAATCGATGACGCGCTCGCCTCGTTGCGGGAAGTGCCGCTGGCGAGTCAGCCGCGCTGAGGGCGGGACGCAGGTCACGTGAATCCGCCCGTCCGGCTCAACCTCTACGACTTCACGCGCGAAGAACTACGCGCGCAATTCGTGCGCTGGGACTTCTCCCCGGTTCACGCGGAGCGGCTCTGGAACTATCTCTACCTCCAGCTCGCCGAATCGTGCGATGCCACGGCGATGCCCGAGCTGCCGGAGAAAGTGCGCGCCCGACTCGCCGCCGGCGGCAAACCCGACGTCCTGCCCACCGCGCTCGCGACCGATTCGAGCGATGGCTTCACGCGGAAATATCTCCTCTCGCTCGCCGACGGCGAACGGATCGAAACGGTGCTGATGCGTTTCAACGGCCGCGTGACGGCCTGCATCAGCTCGCAGGTCGGCTGTGCGATGGGCTGCGTCTTCTGCGCCACCGGTCAGATGGGCTACACGCGCCACCTCACGCCCGGCGAGATCGTCGCCCAGGCCGTGCATGTCGCGCGCGCTCTGCGCAGCGCGGGCGAACCGCATCGCCTGCGCAACGTCGTGCTCATGGGCATGGGCGAACCGTTGCACAACTACGACGCCGTCATGAGCGCGATCGACATCCTGCGCGATTCCGCCGGCCTCGCAATCGCAGCGGAGCGGATCACGTTGAGCACGGTCGGCGTCGTACCCGGAATTCTGCGACTGGCCGCGGAGAAGCGCCCGCTGCACCTCGCCGTTTCCCTGCACGCCGCCACCCAGGCCGAACGCGCGGCGCTGGTACCGGCCGCAAGGAAGTGGCCGCTGGACGAACTCATGGCCGCGTGCCGCACCTACAGCGAGGCCACCGGCCGTCGCATCTTCTACGAGTGGACGCTAATCGAGGGGAAGAACGACACGCCGGAGCACGCGCGCGCCGTGGGAAATTTACTCCGCGGTCTGCCGGCCCAGGTGAATCTCATCCCGCTGAATCCCACTTCCGGATACGCCGGCGCCCCGACGCACAACGAGGCGGCGAAGGCGTTCCAGCGGATCCTCGCCGCGGAATTCTCCCTGCCGAGCACGGTGCGGCAACGGCGTGGGATTGATATCGGCGCCGGCTGCGGCCAGCTCGCCGTGGCCAACGCGTGATCAATCCGCGCCCGCAGAAAGCGCGGGCCGGGCAGTCGGGTTTGTGATACCGGGCTTAAACGGCGGGACTACCGCGCGGGTCGCCCAATTCGCGGACTGACGACCGCGGTGGTGAGCGTTAACACCGCCGCAGTCCAACCCCCTTATGGCCTCAAACCCCTCGATTACGTTTCCGCTGCGGGAAGCGGAAATGCCAACGCATTGGTACAATCTGCTGGCGGACTTTCCCGAACCGCTGCCGCCTCCGCTTCATCCCGGCACGCGTGAGCCCGTCACACCGGATCTGATGATGGGGCTGTTTCCCGAGTCGCTGGTCGCGCAGGAGATGTCGGCGGAGCGCACGATCGAGATTCCGGCGGAGGTGCGGGAAGTGTACGCATTGTATCGACCGACGCCGCTGTTGCGGGCCGTGCGCCTCGAACGGGCGCTGCAGACGCCCGCGCACATCTACTACAAGTACGAAGGCGTGAGTCCGGCGGGGAGCCACAAGCCGAACACCGCGATTCCGCAGGCGTACTACAACAAGCAGACGGGAACCAAGCGGCTCGCGACGGAGACAGGCGCCGGCCAGTGGGGTTCGTCGCTCGCGTTCGCGTGCAGCGTCTTCGGCCTCGAGTGCAACATCTACATGGTGAAGGTCAGCTATCACCAGAAGCCGTACCGCCGGCTGCTCATGCAGACGTACGGCGCGACGGTGCACGCGAGTCCCAGCAACCAGACGGAGTTTGGCCGCCGGCAGCTCGCGGAAAATCCCGACAGCAACGGGAGCCTCGGCCTCGCGATCAGCGAGGCGATCGAGGACACGATGAAGCATCCAGGAACCAAATACGCACTCGGCAGCGTGCTCAACCACGTGTGCCTGCATCAATCGATCATCGGCGAGGAGACGATCAAGCAGATGGCGCTCGCCGGCGAGGAACCCGACGTGATCTTCGGCTGCGCCGGGGGCGGCAGCAATTTTGCGGGCCTCGCGTTTCCCTTCGTGCGGCAGAAAATCAAGCATGGCAGCAAATGCCGGATCGTGGCGGTGGAACCCTCGTCGTGCCCTTCACTCACGCAGGGAGAATTGCGTTACGATTTCGGCGACATGGCGGAGACGACTCCGCTGATGATGATGCACACGCTCGGCCACACCTTCATGCCGCCGAGCATTCACGCGGGTGGACTGCGCTATCATGGCATGGCGCCGATGGTGAGCCACTGTCTCAAGCTCGGACTGATCGAGGCGATGGCGTATCCACAAATGAAGGTCTTCCAGGCGGCGCTGCAGTTCGCACGCGCCGAAGGCATCGTGCCGGCACCCGAGTCATCGCATGCGATCGCCGCCGCGATCGACGAGGCGGTGAAGTGCCGCGAGGAGGGAAGGAAACGCGTGATCGTGATCGGTCTCAGCGGGAACGGCCTGCTCGATCTTGCCGCGTACGACTCGTTCCTCTCGGGCCACATGCACGACACGGGGAAAGACGACTGATACCAATGGCCGTTATTAATTAGACTTTAGGTTGGCGCGCCAGCGTTTACGCCGTCGAGTAGCCAGCCGCGGCCAATCAACTCCGCGACGCGGGCGCTCTCGGTGCGCCACGGTCGCAGCGCGGCGAGCAGATGATCTTCGAGGCGGCGCAGGCTCGGATAGAGTCGATTGCAGATCTGGTCCTTCACCAAGTCACCGAGTTTCTCGACCGGATTGAGTTCTGGGCTATAGGGCGGCAAGGGCAGCAGTCGGACGTTCTTGGGCAAGCGCGGATCAGCGAGTGGCAGGTGGAAGCCGGCCTGGTCTTGGATCACGACATGCAACGCCGCCGGGTCCGTGGCGCCGAGCTGTTGAAGAAACAGCGCATGCACGTCTTGGTCGATGCACGGGGTGAACAGTAGTTCCAGGCGGTTGGCGCCATCGACTTCCAGCGCCTCGTGGAGGTAGCCCCACTGATAACGCGTCGCATACGGGGCGTGCACGCGGACCCCGCGTTGGCCCCAGACCCGACGGATCACGGGCAACAAGCCATAGCGGTGCTCATCGAGCACCCACAACCGCACCGGTTGTCCGGTGCGCGCGGCCGGACCGGCGAGCGCTTCCAGTTTCAGGGGCAGTTCGACTTTGAAGGCCGCGGCTTTCGCGGGATCCTTTTCGCATGGCTCTTGCGGGGCACTTTGAGCTTACCGCCCAACCGGCGCAGCACCTTGAGGGCACCGCTCTCACTGAGGGTTTTGCGGGTGCGCTTCTTAATCCAAGCTTGGGCGTCCTTCGCTCGCCGGAACTGCCCGGCGGCCAACCGTTCCAGGAACTCGGTTTGCACGGCCCCACGCACGGCCGGCCGGTTTCCCGGCGCCTTGCCCCGCTGCAGCAGAGCGGCCACGCCGCCGGCGACGACCTTGTCCCGATACGTGAACACCGTCTGCCGCGACACATCCGCAATCTTCATGATCTCCGCCACCGTCAGTTCGTGCTGCGCGATCAGCCGCACCACCAGCAGGCGCCGCCGCGCCCAGTCCGGCTGGGACTGCGTCCACGCCGCCTCAATCTGTGCCACCACTTCCTCGCCCAGTTTCGGTAGAGTTCTCGCCATGCCCCCGGACTACTCCAAAGCGACCTGCTTGTATAGTCTAAATGTTAGAGGCTGTTGGTATGATACCAATCACTCCTTGCTTTTGGACTTCTGGATCGATCGTGGCTACGAGCGCGAACGGAAGAAAATCAGAACCGGCTCCTCTGGACGAGGATCGTAAGGGAGAGCCGGTGGATCGATCTGAGACCGGAATTCGCGTTCATCCGCGTGATTCGCGGGCCCCTGCTGCGTTCCGCCAAGGCAGGGAGCGACGCGGCTCTGCCAGCCACGGGCTATTTCTTGCCCAAGCCAAAGACCTTCGCCGCAGTGCCGTTCTTGAACTGCGAGGGGTTGGCGCGGAACGCGGCCTCCTGTTTGGCGAGATAACCAAACGTGGAGTCCAGCAACTGCGTGTAGAGATGAGACTCGAGATCCGCCGTGCTGGGCACACCCGCCATTGCGGCCATCGGGCCGGCCTTGGCGAGGAGATCCTTCGCCTTGGCGGCGGTGCCGTTGGCGGCGAGGGCCTGCGACACGAGCGGCATGAGTTTGGTGCGCAGGGCGGAATCGGCTGACTTGCGCAGCAGCTGGGTGGCGGCATCGGCCGGTCCGCCGACGAGGGTCTTGGCGTCGGCCAGCGTGAGCGGTCCGATTGCGCCCTTCAGCACCGCCACGGTTTGCGGCGCGACCGTCGCAGCCGCTTGGTTGAGCGAGGCCTTGAACGAATCGAAAGCGCCGGACTGGTTGAGCCGGCTGAGCGTGGATTCGAGCTTCGCCATGGAGCTCGGCGCGGAAACCTGCACAGCGCCGGGTTTGGAGAGTTCGGTGCCGGCTGCGCCGACCAGCGCGGTGAGGCCGGTCTTGAGGCCGTCAAGCAACTGGGCGGATGTGAGGCCGGCGGAACGGAGCGCGGCATCAGTGGCGGCATTGGCCGGAACGGGCTTGGGGGCATCGGCGCCGCGAACAGTGCTGGCGAAAACGGTAACGACGAGCGTAACGAAAAGGCGGGTAGTCATGGTAGCAGGGGAGAAAGTCGATATGGGAGTCCTGTCGACTGAAGTCGATACTGCGCGGAACGGGGGCGGGCAAACGATCGGACGCCACGTCGCGGTGTCAAAAAAAACGCCACCCGTCCAGGCTCGCGACGCGAGCGGGAACGGGTGGCGGAAAGAGAAAACGCGGGACGCGTTCGCGCCGTTACGGGAGGTCGGTGTAACCCATCAGGTAGCGATCGCACTCACGCGCGGCGCCGCGCCCTTCGTTGATCGCCCAGACCACGAGACTTTGGCCGCGGCGGCAGTCACCGGCGGCGAAGACGCCCTTGATGTTGGTGGTGTACTTCTCGTGCTCGGCTTTGACGTTTGAGCGCGGATCGGTCTCGAGATTGATGGCCTTGAGCAGCGCCTGCTCGGGCCCGAGGAAGCCCATTGCCAGAAGCACGAGCTGGGCAGGGCGGGTCTTTTCGGTGCCGGGTTGTTCCTTCGGGATGAACTGACCCTTGTCGTTCTTCTCCCACTTGATCTCGACGGTCACGAGTTCCTTCACATTGCCGGCGGCGTCGCCGACGAACTTCTTCACCGTCGTGAGGTACACGCGGGGATCGGTGCCGTATTTGGCCGCGGCCTCCTCCTGGCCGTAGTCCATCTTGTAGGTCTTGGGCCACTCCGGCCACGGATTGTCAGCGGCGCGTTCAAGCGGCGGCTTCGGGAGAATTTCGATCTGCACGAGGCTCTTGCAGCCATGGCGCATCGAGGTGCCGACGCAGTCCGTGCCGGTGTCGCCACCGCCGATGACCACGACGTCCTTGCCCTTGGCGTGAATCGCACAGTGCTCGGCGCCGCCATTGAGGACGGCCTTGGTGTTGGCGGTGAGAAACTCCATCGCGAAGTGCACGCCCTTCAGGCTGCGGCCTTCGATCGGGAGATCGCGCGGCTGCGTGGCGCCCGTGCAAATGACCGTCGCGTCGTAGTCCTTCAGGAAGACCTGCGCGTCGACGTTGTCGCCCACGTTGGCGTTGCAGACGAACTTGATGCCCTCGTCTTCCATCAACTTGATGCGGCGCAGGACGACCTCCTGCTTGTCCAGCTTCATGTTCGGAATGCCGTACATCAGCAGGCCGCCCGGACGGTCGGCGCGTTCGAACACAGTGACGAGGTGACCTGCGCGATTCAGCTGCACCGCGGCGGAAAGACCCGCGGGGCCGGAACCGATGATGGCGACCTTCTTGCCGGTGCGGCTCTTCGGCGCCTCGGGCACGACCCAGCCTTCATCCCAGCCCTTGTCGATGATCGAGGCCTCGATGTTCTTGATCGTGACCGGCGGCGCGTTGATGCCGAGGACGCACGAGCCTTCGCATGGGGCGGGACACACGCGGCCGGTGAACTCGGGGAAGTTGTTCGTCTTGTGCAGGCGATCGAGCGCCTCCTTCCAGAGGCCGCGATAAACGAGATCGTTCCACTCCGGGATGAGGTTGTTGATCGGGCAGCCGCTGGCCATGCCGCTGATCAACTTGCCGGTGTGGCAGAACGGGATGCCGCAATCCATGCAGCGCGCGCCCTGCTGGCGGAGTTTCTTCTCCTCCATGTGGTGGTGAAACTCTTTCCAGTCGCGCACACGCTCGCTGGGCGTGCGGTCGACGGGCAGTTCGCGCAGATACTCGATGAAGCCGGTTGGTTTACCCATGGAGCGGGATGATTTGAAAGTTGAGATTTGAGATTTGAAATCGCGGCAGCCCGTCGGCGGGCCGCCGCGGGCGGTCAGTTGCCGCCGACGCGCGACGTGTCGCGGGCGTTTTCCTCGAACGCGGCCATGATGGCTTCGTCGCCGGTGAGTCCCTGGGCCTGCGCTCGCTCGATGCAGGCGAGCATGCGCTTGTAGTCCTTGGGCATCACCTTGACGAACTTGGGCAGGAACGCCGCCCAGTTATCCAGGATTTCCTTCGCGCGGACGCTCTTCGTGTAGTCGAGGTGCTTTTGGATCATCGCCTTGACGGCGGCGACCTCGCGGGCGTCCTCGAGCTTCTCGATGCCGACCATCTGGACGTTCACCCGCTTGGCGAAATCGCCGGACTCGTCGAGCACGTATCCAATTCCCCCGGACATGCCGGCGCCGAAGTTGCGGCCGGCGCGGCCGAGCACGACGACGTTGCCGCCAGTCATGTACTCGCAGCCGTTGTCGCCGATGGCCTCAACCACGGCGGTGACGCCGGAGTTGCGGACGGCGAAACGTTCGCCGGCCATGCCGCGGATGTAGACCTCGCCGGCGGACGCGCCGTAAAGCGCGACGTTGCCGATGATCATGTTTTCCTCGGCCTTGAACGTGGCCTCCGGCGACGGATAGATGATGAGCTTGCCGCCCGAAAGGCCCTTGCCGAAGTAGTCGTTCGCGTCGCCCTCGATGGAGAGCGTCATGCCGCGGGTGACGAAGGCACCGAAGCTCTGGCCCGCCGAGCCCTTGAACTTCAGCTTGATCGTGTCCTCGGGCAGACCCTTCGCGCCGTGCTTCTTGGTAATCTCACCGGACGTGATCGTACCGACCACACGGTGGACGTTGCGGATGGGCAACTCGGCGATGACCTTCTCGCCACGCTCGATCGCGGGCCGGCACAGCTCGAGGAGCTGCTTCATGTCCATCGAGCGATCGATGCCGTGATCCTGCTTCATCTGGCAGAAGCGCCCGACTTCGGGGCCGACGTCCGGCTGATAGAGGATGTTGGAGAAATCGAGCCCCTTGGCCTTCCAGTGTTCGACGGCCTTCTTCGCCTCGAGGCGATCGGTGCGGCCGATCATCTCCTCGATGGTGCGGAAGCCGAGCTGGGCCATGATTTCGCGGATGTCCTCGGCGATGAACTTCATGAAGTTCACCACGTGCTCGGGCTTGCCGGCGAACCGGGCCCGGAGCTGCGGATCCTGCGTGGCGACGCCGGCCGGACACGTATTCAGATGGCAAACACGCATCATGATGCAGCCGGTGGCAACGAGCGGCGCAGTCGCGAAACCGAACTCCTCGGCGCCGAGCAGCGCGGCGATGACGACGTCACGGCCGGTCTTGAGCTGGCCGTCGGTCTCGACGGCGATGCGCGAGCGCAGATTGTTAAGGACGAGCGTCTGGTGCGTCTCGGCGAGGCCGAGTTCCCACGGCAGGCCGGCGTGCTGCAGCGAGGTCTGCGGCGAGGCGCCCGTGCCGCCGTCGTATCCGGAAATCAATACAACGTCCGCGTGCGCCTTGGCGACGCCGGCGGCGATGGTGCCGACGCCGACCTCGGAGACGAGCTTGACGCTGATGCGGGCGTCCTTGTTGCCGTTCTTCAAGTCGTGGATCAGCTCGGCCAGATCCTCGATGGAGTAGATGTCGTGATGCGGCGGGGGCGAGATGAGGCCGACGCCGGCGGTCGTGCCGCGGGTCTTGGCCACCCACGGATAAACCTTGGTGCCGGGCAGCTGGCCGCCTTCACCGGGCTTCGCGCCCTGCGCCATCTTGATTTGGAGTTCGCGCGCGTTGACGAGGTATTCGCTCGTGACGCCGAAGCGGCCCGAGGCGACCTGCTTGATCGCGGAGTTCTTCGAGTCACCGAGCTCGTTCGTCCAGGTGAAGCGCTCGGAGTCCTCGCCGCCTTCGCCGGTGTTCGACTTGCCGCCGATCCGGTTCATGGCGATGGCGAGCGTCTCGTGCGCCTCCTTGGAGATGGAGCCGTACGACATGGCGCCCGTCTTGAAGCGCTTCATGATCTTCTCGGCCGACTCGACCTCCTCGATCGGAATCGGCGCGGTGCCGTTCTTGAAGTCGAGGAGCGAGCGCAGCGTGCAGAGGTTCTTGCTCTGATCGTTCACCAGCTTCGCGTACGAGTTGTAGGCCGGCTTGCTGTTTTGCCGGACCGCTTTTTGCAGCGCGTGCACGGACTCGGGCGTGAAGAGATGGGCTTCACCGCTGGAGCGCCACTGATAGAGGCCGCCGACCGGCAGGACATGACCGTCGACCGCGCGTTCCGGATATGCGGCGCGGTGACGCAGGAGCACCTCCTGGGCGATGACATCGAGGCCGATGCCGCCGACGCGCGACGGCGTCCAGGTGAAGTAGTGATCGACGACATCCTGGCGGAGGCCGAGGGCCTCGAACACCTGGGCGCCGCGATAACTCTGGATCGCGGAGATGCCCATCTTGGACATGACCTTGACCACGCCCTTGGACGCAGCCTTCACGAAGTTCTGGCAGGCCTTCTTGTGATCGATGTTGGGCAGCATGCCCTCGCGAATCATGTCGTCGATGGTCTCGAACGCCACGTACGGATTCACCGCGCTGCAGCCGTAGCCGATCAGCAGGGCGAAGTGATGCACTTCGCGGGCGTCGCCCGTCTCGAGCACAATCGAGACGCGCGTGCGCAGGCCTTCGCGAATCAGGTAGTGGTGCAGGCCGGCGACGGCGAGCAGGGACGGGATCGGCGCGTAATCGCGCGTGACGCCGCGATCGGAAAGAATGAGGACGTTGATTTCCTCTTCTTCAATCATGCGGCGGGCCATGATCGAAAGCTCCTCCATCGACTTCGCGAGGCCCTTCTCGCCGCGGGAAACACGGAAGAGAATCGGCAGCACGCCGGTGTGGAGACCCGGCAGCTGCGTGCGGCGGATCTTGGCGAACTCCTCGTTGGTGAGGACCGGCCACTTCAATTCCACGCGGCGACAAGCGGTCGGCTGCGGGTTGAGCAGATTGCCTTCGGAACCGAGCCGCGTTTCGGCGGAGGTGACAATCTCCTCGCGGATCGAGTCGATCGGCGGGTTCGTGACCTGGGCGAAGAGCTGCTTGAAATAATCGTACAGCAGGCGCGGCTTGTTGGAGAGCACCGCGAGCGCGGCGTCGTTGCCCATCGAGCCGATCGCTTCGACGCCGTCCTTGGCCATCGGCGTGATGATTACGCGCTCATCCTCGAACGTGTAGCCGAACGCGATCTGCCGCTGGAGCAGCGTCTCGTGGTTGGGCTGCTCGATCTTCGGCGCCTCGGGGAGATCGCTGAGATGGACGAGGTGCTCGTTCAGCCACTGCCGGTACGGCTGCTGCTTGGAAATCTCACGCTTGATCTCCTCGTCCTCGATGATGCGGCCCTGTTCGGTATCGACCAGGAACATGCGGCCCGGCTGCAGCCGGCCCTTTTGCAAAATCTGATCGGGCGGGAAATCGAGCACGCCGGCTTCGGAGGCCATGACGACGAAGCCGTCCTTGGTCACGTAATACCGCGACGGGCGCAGGCCGTTGCGGTCGAGGATCGCGCCGACCTGCTTGCCGTCGGTGAAGGCGATCGACGCCGGGCCGTCCCACGGCTCCATCAAACAGGAGTGGTATTGGTAAAACGCGCGGCGGTCATCGTCCATCGACTCGTGGTTGGACCACGGTTCGGGGATCATCATCATCATCGCGTGCGGGAGCGACCGGCCGGCGAGCACGAGGAGTTCGAGCGTGTTGTCGAACATCGCGGAATCCGAACCGTTCGGATTGATGATCGGCAGGATCTTCTTGATGTCGTCGCCGAAGGCTTCGCTGGCAAACAGCGCCTGGCGCGCGTGCATCCAGTTCATGTTTCCGCGCAGCGTGTTGATTTCGCCGTTGTGCGCGAGGTAGCGGTAGGGGTGCGCACGTTCCCAGCTCGGGAACGTGTTGGTCGAGAAACGCGAGTGGACGATGCTGAGGGCCGACTCCATCGACGGATGCGTCAGCTCGGGGAAATACTTGTCGACCTGATCGGTCGTGAGCATGCCTTTGTAGACGAGAGTCTTGTAGGAGAGACTGACCACGTACCAGTATTCGGCGCCCGCGAGGGTCGACGTCCGGATTTCGGCGTAGGCTCGCTTGCGGACGACGTAGAGCTTCCGCTCGAAGGCCATGTCGTCGGTCATGCCCGGGGCGCGGCCGATGAAGACCTGACGCATGAAGGGTTCGGCGGACTTCGCCGTGTCACCGAGCATCGAGTTGTCGGTCTTGACGGTGCGCCAGCCCAGGAAAACAAGGCCTTCGGACTGCACCACCTGCTCGAAACGCTCCTCAATCTTCCGACGCACGGTCGGATTGCGCGGCATGAAGACGAGGCCGCAACCGTATTGGCCGGCTTCAGGCAGGGTGAAGCGGGCGGCTTTGCACGCCTCGGCGAGGAACGTGTGCGGCATCTGAATGAGGATGCCGGCGCCGTCGCCCGTGTTGATTTCAGCGCCGCTGGCGCCGCGGTGGTCGAGATTGCGCAGCACCTGCAGCGCGTCGGACACAATCTTGTGCGACTTGCGGCCGTGCATATCGACGACGAAACCGACGCCGCAGGCCTCGTGTTCAAAAAACGGATCGTAGAGGCCCTGTTTGACCGGCAGCCCGGGGGAGCGAGCGGGAGTCGCGGTGTCGGTCGGCGGATGGTTGGCGCTGCTGGTACGGTGGTTCATTTCGTCGAAAATCGGAAAGTCGTTGAGTGGCAAGGGCCGGCTGGAGAGCCGCATCTTCCTAGAGCAAAAAAAGGGCCGTCTCGTCGTGTGCGAGAGCGGCCCGTGAAAGTATTAAGTGCGGAGTGCTCTCAGCGTAGTTTTTAGAAGAAGCGGATCGTTTTCGTCGCCATCTTGGCGTGCTCCTCATCGGAGCAACCCGCATTCGTCGCGACGTCCGTGGGGACGTCGGTCGGTTTCACCAGATCGTTGCTGAGGAGATAGTTTTCCACTTCTTCGCCGGAGACATCGGCGAGCATCACGCCGTCGACTTCGACGCAGGGAGAGAGCGGCTGTCCGGACTTCTGCACCATTTCCGCGTAATTGGCGCGGTTGTTGATGATATCGATATCTTCAAACGGCAGACTGTGTTTCCGCAGGATGGCGCGGACACCGTTGGACCAGCCACAGTGGGGCTTGAGATAGGCTTTGATCTTCATGCGGTGAACGTGTGCGAGGACAGAAGCGGCGCAAGGTATAGGCCGCACAATTGGCCGATCAAGCACCGTCTTTAGAATTTGCTGACAATTCTGTCATAGATTGAGGCCGGGGTGTACAGCTGCGGACGCTGCCCGCGACGAACCTCAACTCCGGAAAAGTTTCCGCTAGCCGGATCGCACGCGTTGCCGTATCACGCGCCAGATGAAAGTGCTCGTGACCGGCGCGGCCGGCTTCATCGGCTACCACACGGCGCGCCGGCTCGCAGAAACCAAACGCTGCGACGTGCTCGGCGTGGACATTCTGAGCGACTACTACGATGTCGCCCTGAAGCGTGCGCGCCTCGAGCAACTCAACGGACTGGAGGATTTCCGTTTTCTGCAGGCGGATTTCGCCGATGCGGAGAAATTTGCCGGCCTTGTGGCGCATTTCGCCCCGGACTACGTGGTCCATCTCGGGGCGCAGCCAGGCGTCCGCTTCAGCATGGAGCAACCGGCCGCGTACACCCGCAACAACCTCGACGGCTTCGCGAGCGTGCTCGAGGCCTGCCGGCGCACGCCGCCGAAGCACCTGGTGTTTGCCTCCAGCAGCAGCGTGTACGGTGCCGGGGCCAAGCCACCGTTCCGCGAGGACGACAACACCGATCAGCCGATCTCGTACTACGGCGCGACCAAGAAAGCCAACGAGCTCATGGCCCACAGCTACGCGCACAATTACGGACTGAACCTCACCGGGCTGCGGTTTTTCACCGTCTACGGACCGTGGGGGCGCCCGGACATGGCGCCGACGTTGTTCGCGCGGGCCATCAGCGAGGGCAAGCCTCTCAAACTGTTCAACGCCGGGAAAAACCTCCGCGACTTCACTTATATAGACGACATCGTGGACGGCATCGTGAAGGTGCTGCTCTACCCGCCGGCCGAGCGCCCCACCCCGCCGCTGCGGATCTTCAACCTCGGCCACCACCGCCCGGTGGAAACCATCCTCTTTGTGCGCATGCTCGAGGAACTGCTCGGCCGGAAGACCGACGTGGAACTGCTCCCGCCGCAGCCGGGCGACATGTACGAGACGTGCGCGGATCTCACCCGCATCCAGGCCGCCATCCAATTCACCCCGAAGGTACCGCTCGAGGAAGGACTGCGGCGGTTTGTGGAGTGGTACCGCGGTTACTACCAGAGCTGAGTCGAAACCAAGCCCCACCGGCCGCACGTCAACCTCGCCCGGGCCCTTTTCCGCCGCTCCCTCCAGCCTCCTTCGCGATGAAAACCATTCTCCTGCTGGTCGCCTCCAACATCTTCATGACCCTGGCCTGGTACGGGCAGCTCAAGTTGAAGATTTTCGAGGGCAAGTCCCTCTGGATCGTCATCCTGATGTCGTGGGGCATCGCGTTCTTCGAGTACTGCCTGATGGTGCCGGCCAACCGCCACGGCTACGCGAGCGGCCTGACCGGCTATCAACTGAAAATCCTGCAGGAGGTCATCACGCTCGCGGTGTTTGTCGTGTTCGCATGGCTGGTCCTCGGCGAGAAGCTGGCGTGGAACTACGCGGTGAGTTTCGGCTTCATCCTCGCCGCGGTCTACTTTGCCACGGCGTTCAAGCCCGCCGCCGCTGCGGCCGGTCACTAACGCCGCCCGCGCCCGCATGCTACTCCGGCAGACGATAACTGCAAAGGTGTGAACCCGCCGCGAAATACACGCGGCCCTCGAAAGCATCGCCACCGGAGGTGATCGGCAGCGGCGCAGCGGCGAGCCACGTGACCGCAAAGGTCTCCGGCTCAATCTGCGCAATTCCCTGGGTGAACAGCACCGTCACGCGTCCATTCCGTCCCGCCACGAACGCCCGCGGCCCCTGGCCGGTGATCACGCCGCCGTGGATCGCGCCGACGTCCTGCTGGTGAATCACGCGCCGCTGCGCGGGATCAAAGACAAAGAACTTCGTCCGATCGGCAAATCCATACACGAGGCCGCGCGGACCTGCCGTGAGGTCGGTGTAGGTCTGCACGCCCGGAAACACCGCCGCATGCCATTCCACGGTCTTCGTCGCGACGTCCATCACGTAGAGTTCCGCCACCCGCACCTTGGATTCGCCACCGGTGCCCGCCGCAGTCGTGGTTCCACCCAGAAACTTCCCGCCCGGCAGCTCCACGAGACTGAACGTCGACTGCTGCGGGAGAATTGCGGTGTGTTCCACCAGTGTGCGCGCCTGGGTGGCCCGATCCCAGAACAGCACGCCGCCGCCGGTCAGACCGTAGCCCGGAGTGCCGGCCAGCACGAGGTTCCGCCCGTCCGCGAGCGCCAGCAGATCGTGCGGCCGGTTGATTGCAGGTTCGCACTCCGTCAGGAAACGCGGGTTGCTGTTCGCGTTGCCCTTCCCCGTCTGCACCCACGCTGACGCCGGGTCCCACTCGAGGAGGAAGCCATGCGGGTAGCCACCGACGAAGAACCGCGCACCCTGCCGCACCACGGTGTTGAACTGGCCGTGCGCCGGCCAGTTTTGCCAGGCATCGCGCGCGGGCGCGTAGCTGAACATCCGCATCGGAAACGCCGTGCCGCCGCTGATCGTGCCATCGGGCGCCACCGCCACAGCGACGACATGTGCACCTTCACTCGTGTAGTCGAAGGGCACCGTGCGAGTCTCACCCGCGCGCGGCTCCTCGACGACGAGCGTTCGCGCCACGGTATCGCAGGAGGCCGCGCGCCGGCCGCTGGGGAAACGGGCGTGAAACAGTCCCTGGTCGCCCGCGATCAACGGCTTTCGCGGGGGCGTCGTTGTCAACCGGACGCTCCGCGCCGCCCCGCGATGAAATTCCCGCCACGTGTCCGCCGCCTCGCCAGGCACGCGCGCGTACACCTTGCCGTCGGTGCTACGGAAAAGGGCGGCGTAGCCCGGGCGGCGCTCGGGTCCGGCCAGCGCCGGCCGGAACTCATCGCTGCCGGGCACGACCACCAGCACCTGCGCCGCCGTGGAGCCGATGCCCACGTAAACCCAGCCGGCGTCGTCGACCGCTACGCTGCGCGGGTACTGGCGCCAGTTTTCAGCATTGAGGGAGCGACGGTCCTTGAACACTCGCGTCGCCGGATCGAAGGAAACGAGTCCGCTGTTCGGATAACTCGCCGCCCAAATCGTGCCGTCGTCCGCTTCCGTCAGGCTCATGGCCATCTGGGGCGCCGTCTTGCTCACGAAGGTAAACGCCCGTTTCACCGGATCGAACTCGCTGAAATGACCGCCGAACTGCGTGTAGTATTTGTTGCGGCTCGAAAGCAGCGACGCAAACGGGCCGTCTCCCGACCACGGATACGGCGTCGGAAACTGTTCCGACTTCCCCGTGACGGCATCGACCATCAACAACGCGTATCCGCCGCGGTGATCGTAGAGCCAGATCAGCATCACATCGCGGCCATCGCCGTCCACCGTCGCCACCATCCCGCGATGCTGGCTGAGCGGTGTGGCGACGCCGTGATCGGAAAACCCGCCGCCGAGATCGCGCGAGTCCGCGTGCGCGTTGAGCCACGGCAGCAGCAGAAGGAAACAGCACGAGACGAGGCGATTTCGGTGCATGGAAAAAGGACGCCGGTGGCGCAGCGCGGAGCCCGCCCCGCCCCACGATCGCAAAACCGTGTCGGTCCCGCCTGCGAAGTCAGCGGGCCGGGGGACGCCGGAGCATCGCGGCAACATGGCTGAACCGTCCCAATCTCCCCGTTCGAAGGCAAACCGTTTGGCCGCCCCGTTGCCCGCAGGCTCGTGGCAGGCCATGTGACCCGTCGTTCAGCGTGGAAATACGCTGGCCGAGTCGAATAACGCGCGCAATAACCTCAGCCCGATCGCACCACTCACGGATCCGGAGAAATCGCGGATTCGTGCGCCTTGACCGACCTCCACACCACTCCGCAGACCTGTTCCCATGAAACGTTCGCTCATTGCCAGATCCGGCCTTGGTTCACTCCTCGCGCTCGCCGCGTGCCTCAGCCTTCCCTCTCGCGCCCTCGCCCAGACGGCGCCGGCCACGCCGCCAGCCGCGACCGCGACCGCCAACAAGGAGGCTGCCAAGGATTCCGCCGTGCAGCTCTCGGTGTTCACCGTCTCGGAGGAGAAGGACATCGGCTACGAGTCGATGCAGACCACGTCGGGCATGCGCACCGTGCAGGAGCTGAAGAACGTCGCGAACTCGATCTCGATCATGAACGCGCAGTTGATGGAGGATCTCGCGGTCATCGACCTCAACGAAGCGTCGAAGTGGTTCGTGACCGGTGAGGACAATCCCGATCCCGCGCTCTCGAATCGCATGATTTTCCGCGGCATCGTCAACAATTACGCCCTGCGCAACGGCTGGATCTGGTACTCGCCGATGGACTCCTACGCCACCGAGCGCGTGGAACTTCTCCGCGGGCCGAATGCGTTTCTCTACGGCGAAGCCGATCTCGGCGGCGCGAACAACCAAGTCACGAAGCGCGGCCTTTTCACCCGCAACATCACCCGCGTGAAGCTGATGTTCGGCGATGATGCGTTCGGACGCACCGAAATCGATCTCAACCGCCGTTTCGGCAACAAGGTCGCCCTGCGCGTGGCCGGTGTCTACTCGAAGAACGACTCTTGGATCGATCACGTGCGCCGCGATTTTCAAGGTGCCTACGCCGCGGTCACCTACCGTCCCTTCCGCACCACGACGATCAGCCTGATGGCCGAGAAGGCCCGCATCGACTCGGTCAACGCGCAGGGCCTCTTCCTCGACAACTACTCCTTCACCAACGTCACCACGCTCACCAACACCGCGGGGTATGTGTTCGTCCCCGCCACCGGCCAGTCCTATCGCGCCAACACCATGCGCCGCAGCAACGGCACGGGCCTGACTGCCGTCGACAGCAGCATCGTGCCGAAGACGTTCCAGGTCGCGGGTCCGAACTCGACCTACAACAATGAATACAGCTCGGTGACCCTCGAGGTCGAACAGCACGTCGGCAAGAATCTGCACCTGCAGCTGTCGGGCAATTTCTACCAACAGCAAATCGATCAGTGGAACGTCGCCGCCGCGCGCAACATCTTCCGCGACCTCTCGCCCACGCTGCCCAACGGCACGCCCAACGCGCGCTTCAACGAACTCTACACCGAGTATTTCCGCACCCGGAACATCAACGGAAACATCGTCCGCGACATGCGCATCTCGGCGGTGTACGACCTGAAGACCAAATGGACCAACCAGCAGTTCGTCCTGAATCTGCAGCAGCACCAGGACAATCCCGGTCAGAAGAAACCGAAGTGGGGCGAATACGTTGACCCCTCGAACCCGAACTTCGTCGGCACAATCAATCCGGCGCAGACTCAGGCGGCCTTCACCGCCAATCGCACGACGTTCACGAACAACCGGCTGATTCGCCGTTACTATCTCAAGGACGGCACCGACGAAAATCTCACCGGGAGTCTCGGCCCGATTCCCGGCGTGTCCAACTGGTTTCCCGACCTCTCGAACTCGGTTCCGGCCACGGGCAATATCATCAACCGCCGCTTCTACACGCCCTCGGTCGGCGTCGGCGCCTCCGGCAGCTACTTCAAGAACCACCTCTACACGCTCGTGGGCTACCGACGCGATCATTTCAACATGAAGACCACGGTCGGCGCCCCCCAGCCGATCGCAAACACCTGGGTCAACCAGTACATCGAGGGTGCCTTCGCGCCGAACCCCGCCTTCGTGCAGTACAAGGTCGACGGCGCCAACTACGGCGTCGTGTACCGCGTCAACGAAGCCATCGGCTTCGCCTACAATCGCGCGCAGTCGTTCCGTATCTCGGTCGGTGAAGGCGCCGACACGTACACGCCCGGCAAGAAGCAGAGCATCCCAACCGGCGAAGGCCAGGATCTCTCAGCCCGGTTCAGCCTCTTCGGCGGCCGGCTGGAGCTGAACACGGTCTACTACGACAACTACCAGCCCAATGCCCGGTTCAATCCGGCACCGGTGATCGCGGTGCGCGATGAAATCTCCGCGATCTTCCCGACCACGTTCAACGCGGCGGGCCAAGACTATCAGACGATCACCACGAAAGGCTACGAACTGGAAATCATCGCCAACCTCACCCGCAACTGGCGGCTGATGCTGAACGGCGCCACGAACAAGGTCGTGACCGAAGACCGCGCGCCGCTGCTGAAGAGCTATCAGACCGAAGCGAAGGATCTCGGCCGGCCCACGCCGTTGCTGGATGCATTCCTGCTCACCATCCCCGAGGGCGTGCCCAATGCCGGCTACACCAAGACGCGCGCGAACATCTTCACGCGTTACACGTTCTCCCAAGGCCCGGTCAAAGGTCTCTACGTCGGCGGTGGCGCCAACTGGCGCGAACCGACGTTCCGCGGCAACGCCGTCGTCGTGCAGGGCGGTCCCGTCACGGCCCTGTGGTCGCCCTCATACTACACCGCCACGCTGCTGGCCGGTTACCAGACGAAGATCTTCAATCGCCCGACGAGCTTCGCCGTCAACGTGAGCAATCTGTTCGACAAGGAATACTACCTGTCGGCCACCACCACCACCGGATCGTGGGGTGCGCCGCGGTCATGGCGCATGACCATGACAACCGACTTCTGATCCCGCCCGGAACCTGAGAGCTTAACGCGGCAGCGCCCGGAAAGCGGGAGCGCTGCCGGCGCAGGGCGGCCCGCAAGAGAGCCGCTCTGCAGCCGAAGCGGAGCGAGAACGTGCACTCCCCGCTTGACGTGTTCATATGAACACGTACACGTGTTCACACGCAGACTGGAGGCTGACCCGTATTTCCGGGTGATCGGGGGCTTGCGCCTTCGCTTTCGAGGCTTCAGGTCTTCGCCACACCACTCGTTCTCCTCCACCCGCTCCGAATTCCGTCCGCCATGTCCAAAGCCGCTCCCGCCGAAACCAAGTCCGCCGCGCCTGCCACGAAACAGAAAGCGGAGGTCGTCGCCGCCAGCCATGTTCGCGAAAAGAACATCGAGCTCGCCCTTTCCTCCATCACGAAACAGTTCGGCGAAGGTTCGATCATGCGGCTGGGCAGCAACGCCAAGATGAAGGTCGAGACGCTGACCACCGGTTCGCTCGCCGTGGATCTGGCGCTGGGCGTCGGCGGTCTGCCGAAGGGCCGAATCGTCGAGATCTACGGCCCGGAATCCTCCGGTAAGACGACCTTCTGCTTGAGCGTCATCGCCGAGGCCCAAAAACAAGGCGGACTCGCGGCCTTCATCGACGTCGAGCACGCGCTTGATCCGAAATATGCCCGCGTCGTAGGTGTAAAACTCGATGATCTGCTCGTCTCCCAGCCGGACAGCGGCGAGGACGCGCTGAACATCATGGAGACGCTCATTCGCTCCAATTCCATCGATGTCATCGTGCTCGACTCCGTCGCCGCGCTCACCACGAAAGCGGAATTGGACGGCCAGATGGGCGACATGACGATGGGCGCCCAGGCCCGCCTCATGAGCCAGGCGATGCGCCGGCTCACCGCCGTCGTCAGCAAGACCCAGTGCGTGTGCATCTTCACGAATCAGATCCGCGAGAAGATCGGCGTGATGTTCGGCAATCCCGAGACGACGTCCGGCGGCCGGGCCCTCAAGTTCTTCGCCTCGGTCCGCATCGACATCCGCCGCAAGGACCAGATCAAGACGCCCGAAGGCAAGGTCATCGGCAACCGAACCAAGATCAAAGTGGTGAAGAACAAGGTCGCCCCGCCGTTCACCGAGGTGGAGTTCGACATCATGTACGACGAGGGCATCTCGAAGATGGGCTCGCTCCTCGATTTGGGCATCGAGCACAAGATTCTGGAAAAGAAAGGCGCGTGGATCGCCTACGAAGGCAATCTGGTCGGCCAGGGTCGCGACGCCGCGAAACAGGCCCTCAAGGAAAAGCCGGAGTTGGCGGAGAAAATCCAGAAGGCCATTCTCGCGAAGGTGACGATCGTCGGCGGCGCCACCGTCACGGGCGAAGCCGGCGAGTGACGCCCCGACGGCGATCGAATGAAGCTGGGCGGGAACGAAAATCCCCTTTAAGGGGTCGATGCGTCCCATCCCCATGCTTCTTCGCTCCAACCCACATCCCGTTACGTTCTTGCCGGCTTCGTCCGTAGATCCGCGGACGCTGCTGGCGCTCATCCTCGCGCTCGTGACGCCTGCGGCACTCCTGGCCGCGAAAGCGCCCAAGGAGTCGAAAGAGAAAGAATCGGCCCCCGTGCTCATGTCGCGCACCGGGGGGGGCGGGGGTGGATGGGCTGACCTGAAGGAGCTGCAGCAAGCGGCGACCAAGGGAAACCCCAAGGCCGAGGCCCAACTCGGCGAAATGCTGCTGCGCGGCGACGGCATCGCCCAGGATCAAACCAAGGGCGTTGCGCTGCTGGAAAAGGCCGCGCGGGCCGGCAATTCCGCTGCGGCCTTCCGCATCGGCATGCTGCTCGCGCATGGCGAGAGCGGCGTCGCCAAGGATCCCGCACGCGCCATGGCCTATTTTCAAGCGGGAGCCGCGGGCGGCGAGCCCGAGGCTTTCTTTAACATCGGCGCCGCCTACGCGAGCGCCCGCGGGGTGAAGCGTAATTACGCCGAAGCGCTGGGCTGGCTCATCGTGGCCCGGCAAAAGGGCACCGACGCCAGCGCCGAGCAGTCCCTCCGCACACAGATTAAGTCCCGCGCCGATTGGATCGCAACCGGAGAGCGCCGGGCCAAGGAAATCGAAGCCGAGTTTGCCGGGAAAAAGGCCGTCGACTTTCTTCCACCCGTAGCACCGCTCGATGTCGCCGTTGATCCCTTGCGTCCCGTGCTGCCCAAAGCGGAGAAGTCATAAGCCGACTCGTCGGAAACGCGGACATCCCGCGTCGAGGATTCGCAGCGCATCGCAGTGAGCCGGCCGGTGGGACGCCAACTATGTCCGGGGACGCGCAACGCGCCGAGAGGACGTCCTCGAATTCCGATTGCAGCCACCGATTCCACTGCGCGCACCGGCCACCGGCTTTTTTCATGCCGCCGGTTCTAATAAGGCCGTAAAGCTCGACCGCTAATCCCCGATTGCGCGTTGCGGCCCCGGTTGGGAACGAGTTTCGTGCCGACCAGCGCTCATGTCCTCCGCCGCCGCTTCCTCGTCCTCCGCCGGTGCCGCAATCCCCGGTGACCGCGCCCCGTTGTTTCACGTGCGCGGCCTGGCCCGAATCTACGGCGAAGGCACGGCCACCGTTACCGCCCTCGCCGGCGTCGATTTGGATTTGTACGCCGGTGAACTCATCGTGCTGTTGGGCGCATCGGGCAGCGGAAAGTCCACGCTGCTCAATCAGCTCGGCGGGCTCGACTCGCCGAGCGAGGGCACGCTGCTCTACCGCGGCGCCGATCTGGCCGCGTTCGATGAAGATGAACTCACGGCCTTTCGCCGCGACGCAGTCGGCTTTGTTTTCCAAGCTTACAATCTCATCCCCAGTCTGACTGCACGGGAGAACGTGGCGCTCATCACTGAGATTTGCCGCGCCCCAATGGCTCCCGAAGACGCGCTCGCGCTCGTGGATCTGGCGGACCGCATGGACCACTTTCCGGCCCAGTTGTCGGGCGGCGAACAACAGCGAGTCGCGATCGCACGGGCCATTGCCAAACGTCCCGAGGTCCTGCTGTGCGACGAACCCACGGGCGCGCTCGACGTGCGCACCGGCATCACCGTGCTTGAAGCCATCGAGCGCATCAACCGCGAGCTTGGCACCCTCGCCGTCATCATCACGCACAACGCCATCCTGGCCGACATGGCCGATCGGGTCTTCACGCTATCGGACGGACGGATTGTGACCAGGCGGGAAAACACCCGCCGCGGCTCCGTGCAGTCGCTCGCGTGGTAATGAAGCCCAACGCTTGGCAGATCCCGGGAGGATTCGTCCGCCCACCGGCCCGCACGAGCGGACGCGCATGTAGTGCCGCCGTGGAGACAGCATGAGCCTGCTCGATCGCAAGCTCCTCCGTGACCTGCGCGCCGTGAAGTCCCAGGCGCTCGCCGTCGCGCTCGTGATGGCTTGCGGCCTGGCGATGATGATCATGACGCGGTCGCTGATCCTGTCGCTCGAAACGACCCGCGACACCTACTACGAGGAGCATCATTTCGCCCAGGTCTTTGCCCGGCTCAAACGCGCCCCCAACGCCGTGAGGGAGCAACTGGCCGCCATTCCGGGGGTCGCCGCTGTCCAGACCGGTATCGCCATTCAGGTTACACTCGACGTGCCGGGCCTGCCGGAGCCGGCCGTGGGCCTGATCAACTCGCTGCCCGAGCGCGGCGAGCTGGTGCTCAACCGCTTGTACGTGCGCAGCGGCCGACTGCCCGCCGGCCGGACTGCCATCCGTGAGATCGCCGTGGGCGAGGCGTTCGCCGATGCGCACACCTTGAAGCCGGGCAACACCATTTCGGCCGTGCTCAACGGCACCAAGGAATCGTTCCGCATCTCCGGCATCGTCCTGTCTCCGGAATTTGTTTTCGAGGCGCCGCCGAATTCCGCGCTTCCCGACAACAAGACCTACGGCGTGTTCTGGATGCCGTACAAGGAACTGGCGACGGCGTTCCAACTCTACGGCGCATTCAATTCCGTGGCACTGACGCTCGCGCCCGGCGCCTCGGAGCGGGACGTGATCAACGCCGTGGACCGCGTCCTCGCGCCCTATGGTGCGCGCGGCGCCTACGGCCGGATCAACCATCCGTCGCACCGGCGTGTCGACGACGAGATCCGCGTGCTGCAGGGACTCTCGGTCGCATTCCCGCTCGTGTTTCTCAGCGTGGCGGCGTTCATGACCAATTCGGTGATGAGCCGGCAAATCGCGCTGCAGCGCGAACAGATCGCGATGCTGAAGGCGTGCGGCTTCAGCAATCGCCAGGTCGGATCGCATTATTTCAAATTCTCCCTCGCCATCGTGGTCGCAGGCGTCGGCTTCGGCGCGGTTGGCGGCATCGTCCTCGGAACCAGGCTGGTGGGAATGTACCACCTCTTCTTCCGCTTCCCCACCCTCGAGTTTCTGCTCGATACCCGCGTGCTGATTGTCGCCACGTTGGTCAGCGCCATCGCCGCCTTTGCCGGCGTGGCCGGTGCGGTCCGGCGCGCGGTGCGGCTGCCCCCGGCCGAGGCGATGCGACCGGAATCGCCCGCCAGTTTCCGCCCCGCCCTGCTCGAACGCCTCGGGCTCGGACGCTGGTTCAGCGCGTCGTTGCGGATGGCGCTGCGCAATATCCAACGGCGTCCTGTCCGCAGCGGCCTCACCTGTCTGGCTCTCGCGCTCGCCACCGCGATCCTGATTGTGCCGAACTCGTTTCGCGACGGCATCGCCTACGTGATCGATTTTCAGTGGGACATCGTGCAACGGCAGACTGTGACTCTGTCGCTCGTTGAGCCGGGACCCGCGCGGGCCATCCACGACTTTCGGCAGATGCCCGGTGTGCGTTGGGCGGAGCCGTTTCGCATCGTGCCGGTTGAGTTTCGCGCCGGCCCCCTGTCCCGTCGCCTTGCGCTCCAGGGCCTGCCGGCAAACGGGACGCTCAGTCGCGTTATCGACGGACACCCGCGGCAACTGCTGCTTCCGCCGCGTGGCATCATCATGTCGGCAAAACTGGCCGACGTCCTGCAGGTGCGACCAGGTGACGAGGTCACGGCGCGCGTGCTCGAGGGCCGTGAGCGTGAGATCACGGTGCCGGTGGTGGGACTCGCGGAGGATTTTGCGGGCACCGCGGCCTACATGGAGCTGCACGCGCTGAACCGCCTGCTGCTCGAAGGCGACCGTATCAACGGCGCGCATGTCGTCGTGGATCGCGGAGGCTGGAACGACTTTCTCACCGCGGTGAAGAACACACCGCGGATCGCGGGCTGCACCATCAAGGATTCGTTGCGCGAGGGCTTTCGCAAGACGACCGCGGAAAGCATCGGGCTCCTGCAGAAAATCTACATGCTCTTCGCGACGATCGTGGCGTTCGGGATCATCTATAACAGCGCGCGGATTTCACTGTCGGAGCGGGCCCGCGAACTGGCAACGTTGCGCGTGCTCGGTTTCAGCCGCGGTGAAGTCGGAGCCGTGCTGGTTGGCGAACTCGTCCTGCTCACCCTCGCCGCGCTTCCGCTCGGGCTCCTGCTCGGATCTGGCTTTGCACGCGGAATCATCTCCACCGTCAATACGGAGACTGTGCGTCTGCCCCTGGTGCTCACGACGGCGAATTATGCGTTTGCCGTTCTCGTCGTCGCAATCGCCTCGGCGCTGTCCGCGCTGTTCGCCGCCCGCAAAATCTCCGAAATCAACCTCGTGAGCGCCCTGAAGGCGCTCGACTAGCCGTATTCGTTTTCCCGATGCAAACGCCGCCTCCGCCCGCAACCCGCAACCAGAGACCCGGCCGCCCCGCGTGGCGCCGCCGCCTGCCGTTGCTGGGCGTACTCGTCCTGATTGGCCTGATTGCCGTGGGGCTTTGGCCGCGTCCCGTCGCGGTTGAAGTGGCGAAGGCGACCCGTGGCGCCCTGGTGGTGACGGTCGACGAGGAGGGCATGACCCGGGTGAAGAATCGCTACACGGTCCACGCTCCGGTCTCGGGGCAGCTGCGCAGGATCGACTGGAAGGCGGGAGCGGTGGTGGAGGCGAACAAAACCGTCCTCGCCGTGCTCGAGAGCGGCGGTGCTGACTTTCTGGATGCGCGCAGCCAGGCTCAGGCGGAGGCGCGTATCCGGGCCGCCGATGCGGCGAGGGAAGCCGCGCGAGCGCAGCTTGAGCGCGCGGCATCCGTGGCCCGGATGCTCACGGCCGACTTCGAACGGGTGAAAGTGTTGCGCGGGCAAAAGGTCCTTTCAGTCCAGGAATTCGATGCCGCGCAAATGCGAGCGGAAACCGGCGCTCAGGACGTCCGGGCGGCGGAGTTCGCCCAAAAAGTGGCGGAGTTCGAACTCGAACAGGCGCGGGCACTTCTCACCCGCGGACAGCCGGGTGGCGGCACCGAACCGTTTGCCATCACCTCGCCGGTGAGCGGCCGCATCCTGCGCGTGATGCAGGAAAGCTCGCGCATGGTGCCCGCGGGTTTTCCGCTGATGGAAATTGGCGATCCCGCCGATCTGGAAGTGCGCATCGAAGTGCTGTCACGGGATGGCGTGACCATCAAACCGGGCGCACGGGTCTGGCTCGAACAGTGGGGTGGAAGCGAGCCGCTCGAAGCGCGCGTTCGGCTCGTCGAGCCATCCGCCTTCACGAAAATTTCCGCCCTCGGTGTGGAGGAGCAACGCGTGTTTGTGATTGCGGACTTCAACGATCCGATTGAGCGCCGCGCTGCACTGGGCGACAGCTACCGCGTCGAGGCGAGAATCGTGATCTGGGAAAAGCCGGACGCCCTGCGCGCTCCAGCCGGCGCCTTGTTTCAGCAAGCAGGGAAATGGAGGACGTTTCTCGTCGAGAACGGGCGCGCATCGCTGCGTGACGTGAAGGTGGGCCGAAGCAACGGCGTGGAAACGGAGATTGTCGACGGGGTGACGGCGGACGCCAGTCTCGTGGTGTATCCCGGCGACAAGGTCGCCGACGGAACGCGAGTCACGCCGCTGGTCGTGGGCGCACGGTGACGGCCGCGGAGCGGGACATTTGACTTGGACGCGGCGCGTGCGAAGCGTGGCGGACTCTCCTTCATGCCGCGTTTCAACGACACCATCGCCGCGCCCGCCACGCCCGCGGGCACCGCCGCCCTGGCCGTGCTGCGTGTCAGCGGTCCGGATACACCCGGGCTGGCGACGGAGATCTTCGGCCGCCCTCCCCTGCCCCGCACCGCCCGTCATGCCGACTATCGGGATCGCGCTGGCGGGCTCGTCGACGATGTGGTGCTGACGTTTTTCAAGGGCCCCGGGAGCTACACCGGCGAGGACGCGTTGGAAATCTCCTGCCACGGCAATCCTTACATCGTACAACGGATCCTGGCTGACCTGCTGGAGCGGGGTTGCCGTCCAGCGGAACCCGGTGAATTCACGCAGCGGGCGTTTCTCAACGGCCGAATGGATCTCAGCCAGGCCGAGGCGGTGATGGATTTGATCCACGCCCGGGGCGAGCGAGCGCTCCACGCAGCCCAGCAACAACTGCGGGGATCGTTGGGTCGAAAAATGAATGGCTTGGTCGAAGCGCTGCTGAACGTGCTCGCGCGGATCGAGGCGTACATTGATTTCCCCGACGAAGATCTCCCGGTGGAGGACCGTGATGTGGTGGTGCGCGAACTTGCCCGGTTGTACGCGGAAACGGAAGAGCTCCTGGCCACGAAGCACTACGGGGACCTGTTGCGGGATGGGATCAAGACCGTGATTGTGGGGGAACCGAACGTGGGCAAGAGCAGCCTCCTTAACCGACTGGTGGGCCGGGAGCGGGCCTTGGTCAGTCCCGAGCCGGGAACCACGCGCGATTTCATCGAAGCGCGGATCACCGTCGGAGGCCACACTCTCCGGCTCATCGACACCGCCGGGCTGAACACCGCACCTGCGCCGTTGGAGAAATTAGGCATGGCCAAGACCCGCGAGTGCCTGGCCGAAGCCGACCTCATTCTGGCGGTACTCGACAGTTCGACCGGCGCCGCACTCCCACCCGAGCTCCTCGTCCTTGACGATCGTAAATCTCTTATCATATTTAACAAGAGTGATTTAAGTAATTACAAGCAGCTCACATCCCTGCCCCAAAATGCCCTGCAGGTCTCCGCAATCACTGGACATGGGGTGGACCGATTAATCGGTCGGGTCGTGGCGATGGCAGATGCCTTTCAGACGCAGGTGGGCGGCGAGGCCATCGCCATCAATGCGCGGCATGCCGCGGCCTTGGCTGAAGCCAAATCGGCCCTCCGCGGTGCGCAGGAAAAGCTCGTCCGAGGCGACGGGGTCGAACTCGTAGCCAGCGATCTCCGGGCGGTCTTGGCCGCCTACGGCGAGATTGTAGGAAAGGTGGACAACGAGCGGATGCTGGATCACCTGTTTGCGGCGTTTTGCATCGGGAAGTAGGAATGGCAGGCGCGCTCGCTCTCCTGCCCTACTCTGCTTTACCGCCTACCCACGGAACCTCTCAATCTGTGATCTATCGCGATAAATCCTTTGATGTCATCGTCTGCGGCGCCGGCCATGCCGGAGTCGAAGCGGCCTTGGCCGCTTCCCGCATGGGGGCGTCCACCCTACTCCTCACCGGCAATATCGATACGATCGCCCAAATGAGCTGCAACCCAGCCATCGGCGGCCAGGCCAAGGGGCAGATTGTGCGGGAAATCGATGCGTTGGGCGGCGAGATGGCCATCAACACGGACGTTACGGGTATCCAGTTCCGATTGCTCAACGAATCCAAGGGTCCGGCAGTACAGTCGCCCCGGGCCCAGTGCGACAAGAAAGCCTACCAGTTCCGACTCAAACATACGCTCGAGCTCCAGCCAAACCTGCAGATCTTTCAGGCCACCGTCACCGGGCTCGTGTTCAGTCAAGGGCGCGTTTCCGGATGCAGGACGAACCTGGACGTCGAGTTCGTCGGCCGGACGGTCATCGTCACGACCGGGACATTTCTGCGCGGACTGATGCATATCGGGCAGAACAAGAACGAAGGCGGGCGGCTGGGGGACTTTTCCGCGAAATCGCTATCGGGAAGCCTCCTCGAGGCCGGCATTGAACTACGGCGACTGAAAACTGGGACGCCGCCGCGGCTGCTGGGCCGTTCGATCGATTTCAGCAAGACGGAAGAGCAGCGCGGGGACACGTCACCGACGTTTTTTGCCTTTCACGACACTCGCGACCCGGACGAATTGTTCCACGTGGAACAAACTCGTGAACGGCGCTTGGGCTGGTCGCCAGGCTGTGAACAAGTTTCCTGCTGGATGACCTACACGACGGCCGAGACCGCCAAGCTCGTCCGCGACAACCTCCATCTTTCCGCCATGTACAGCGGCGAGATAGAAGGCGTTGGACCAAGGTATTGCCCAAGTATCGAGGATAAATTTGTTCGCTTCGCCGACAAGCCGAGACACCTGCTTTTCCTTGAGCCAGAGGGAAGGGCGACGAACGAATTTTATGTGAATGGCCTGTCAACAAGTCTGCCGTTCGAAGTTCAACTACAGCTGGTGCGGACGATTCCAGGCTTGGAGAACGCGACTCTGCTGCGACCGGCTTATGCCGTGGAGTACGACTTCGCACCACCTACCCAGCTTTACGCGTCCCTGGAGTCGAAGAAGGTCGAGGGACTGTTCCTCGCAGGTCAGATCAACGGCACGTCTGGCTATGAGGAAGCCGCGTGCCAAGGACTCCTCGCGGGCGTTAACGCCGTCAACAAGGTGAGGGGAGCGGCGCCGCTCATCATACAACGCCACGAGGGTTATATCGGGGTGCTCATTGATGACTTGGTCACGAAGGGGACGAATGAACCCTATCGCATGTTCACCAGCCGTGCCGAACACCGACTGCTCTTCAACCATGGCAGCGCCGAACTGCGGCTCGCGCATCACGCGCGCCAACACGGTCTTCTCTCGCCTTCCCGGCTGGCTCGGATCGAGGCAAAATCCGCTCTCATCCGGAGCTGGATCCAACGCCTCGAATCGGAGCGGTCGACGCGAGGGTCGTGGGGGGAACTGCTCCGGCGTGATGCTTCCGCCGCCGCAGGCCACTCGGAACTGAGCCAAGTGGCACCTGAGCCACGCACTGAAATCCTATATCGCGTTATTTATCAGGGGTATCTGGCTAGAGAGGAACGGCACGTCGAGAAACTGGCCACAATCGACAAGATCAGGATTCCAACCGAGCTCAACTATCTTTCTATTCGTGGTTTACGTAAAGAAAGTGCCATGAAGCTGCATGAGATCCGTCCGATGACTCTGGGGCAGGCCAGCCGGATCAGCGGCGTCAATCCCGCTGACATCAGCGTGCTGATGGTGTGCATCGCCGCCGGGCGCACCGAACCGTCTTCGGACGATGATCGAACGAGGGTCTAGGAATGGACCACCCACACACTCAAAATCCGGAGCGAACGGCCGAGTATCTGGCGCGCATGGCCGCACGGGGCGCCGAGCTAAGACAACAACTCCAGCAAATCCTGACGACCCCTCAGGACTTCACGTGGGAGGTAGGGTGCGGACACGGTCACTTCCTGACCGCGTACGCCCAAGCCCATCCCGATCAAATCTGCATCGGGATCGACCTGGCCGCTGAACGCATCGCCCGCGCTGAGCGTAAACGCACCCGCGCCAGTCTCCCGAATCTGTTCTTCATCCAAGCCGAAGCCACGCTGTTCGTCGACGTCATCCCAGCTCACGCCCGGATTTCCCGGCTTTTCGTGCTCTTTCCGGACCCATGGCCAAAATCGCGACATCACAAACATCGGGTCATGCAAACCGGCTTCCTGACGCAGGCTGCCGCCCGTGCCGCCGACACCTGTGAACTGTATTTCCGAACCGATTATCGCCCGTATTTCGAGGATACCAACGCCCTGATCCAATCGCACCCGGCCTGGCAACACGCTGCCACACCCTGGCCGTTTGAATACGAAACGGTATTTCAGACTCGTGCGGCTGAAATTCACTCCCTGATCGCACGCCGGATCGCCACCGTGACGCCTTCATAAGCAAACCAGCCCGAAAACATGTCCCACCTAATTTGTCCGCAGCGCCCGAGACCCCAACATTTCGAAGGTTGACGGAGGGGAGGGCGCTGGCCTTTGTTCTCCGCTCCTTCTCTTTCCACCTGAAACGCGCGCGCATGTCCCGGGTCACTCAACTCGCCACTTTTTTCCTCGCCCTCGTCGGGACCGCACTCCCCGCGTCCGCTGAAGGCGTGGCACCGAGCGCGGCCAAGCTCATCGATTTCGGTAATGGCTGGGCTATTACCAACAGCATGGTCACCGGCTGGGCTATTTCGGTTTTGCTGGTTCTCTTGATCCGGTGGCTCATCGGCAAACCGTCGATCATTCCCTCCAAAGGTCAGGCCGTATTCGAGTCCCTGCTGGAAGGCTTGCGCGACATCTTTGAGCCCATCATCGGCAAGGCCGCATTTCCGACGGCCTTCCCGCTGCTGATCACGTTTTTCGTTTTCATTCTCTTCCATAATTGGATGGGGCTCATCCCGGGTGTCGGCACGATGGGCTGGGGCCACGACGTCGACGGTCACTTCCATCTGGAGCGCGCCTTGATTCGTCCGCACAACGCCGACTTCAACGGTACCATTGCCCTCGCCCTCATCTCATTCGGCGCCTGGGCCATCATCGTATTCAAATTCGCAGGACCGAAGGTGATCATGATGGATCTCTTCGGGAACAAGGCCGACAAGAACGAAACCCCCGGCTGGCTGTATCCGATTCTCTCACTCGTCTTTCTCGCCGTCGGCTTGATCGAGGTCTTCTCGATCGCCATCCGTCCGTTCACCCTTTCGGTTCGTCTCTTCGGCAATGTCTTCGGCGGAGAAAACCTGCTCCATGGCACCGGCTTCTTCTTCGTGTTCTATTTCATGGAGCTGCTCGTCGGCGTCATCCAGGCCCTGGTGTTCACGCTGCTGACTTCCGTTTATATCGGACTGCTCTGCAATCATGAGGGCGGCGATCACGCTCATGGCGATGACGCCCATGGTTCCGGTGCCGAAACCCACCACTAAGTCCGGCCATCCCTTTACCGCCGGGAGCGTGTCACGAATGCGCACGGCGGAATCCAACAAACACAGAAAGACATCATCACATGAACCTCCCCATCGCTGAAATCTACGGCAATCTCACCAGCGCCTTCGGCCTCTTCGGTGCCGCCATCGGCGTCGGTCTCATCGGCTTCAAAGCCGCCGAGGCCGTCGGCCGCAATCCGGGCGCCTCCGGCAAGGTGCTCGTCCAAGCCATCATCGGTATGGCGCTCGCCGAAGGTCTCGGCATTCTCGCGCTCTTCCTCGCCGTCAAGTAAGTCGATTGAATCTCACCGGCAGCGCGGACATTCCGCGCTGCCATTTCCCATCCTGCCATGACGCTGCCTCTCTTCCTCGCCGCTGCCGCCGCTTCCGCTGAAGCCAGCATCCCGGAGCGTTTCGGTCTCGAGCCGAAATACATCATCATGCAGGTGATCAGCTTCCTGATCGTCCTGTTTGTGCTCTACAAGTTCGGGATCAAGCCGGTGACGGCTACGATGGAAGAGCGCAGCAAGAAGATTGAAGCCGGGATTAAGCACGCGGAAGAAATGCAGGCCAAGCTGGCCGCCGCGCAGCAGGAAAGCGCCGCGATCGTCAAGAAGGCGAACGGCGAGGCCACCCGCATCGTCGAGGATGCCCGGAAATCCGCGAAGGATTATCTCGATAAGCAGACGCAGGAAGCGTCCGGCAAAGCCAACGAGCTTCTCGCCAAGGCCCAGCAGGCCATCGAGCTCGAGCACAAGAAAATGCTCGCCGATGCTCGTACCGAAATTGCCCGCCTCGTGGTCACCACCACTGAGCGCGTGCTCGCCAAGAAACTGACGGATACCGACCGCGCTTCCTTCAATGAAGCCGCCGCCCGCGAACTCTCAGGCGTCTAAGCCAACCGCCGCAACGCTCCTCGCCCGCACTTCGGCTTAACCCGCTTTCTCCGTCTCTTCGACTTCACATGGCCTCCGGCAACAAGCAAATCCAGCAACTCGCCCGCCAGCTCTTCAAGCTGAGCTTCGTGGGCGGTTCGCTGTCCGCCGAAAGCGTCTCGGGCGTGCTGCAGTACGTGGAGAAACACCGGCCGCCTCACACGCTGGCGGTCCTGAAGATCTATCAGCGGCTCGTCTCCGCTGAAGTCGCCCGCGGCCAGGCAGTCGTCGAACACGCCGGTCCGGTAAACGACGCCCTGCTCGCGACCATCGCCACCGCGATGACGCGCAAGTACGCGCGACCGGTCACAAGTCAGTCCCGCCGCAACGACGCCCTCATCGCCGGTCTTCGCGTCCGTGTCGGCGACGACGTCTACGAATCCTCCGTCTCCGGTCAGCTCGCCGCTCTGGCGAGTGCTGTATAATTTTTCACGATACGTCAGCTTCCGCTCCCGAAACCCACTGTCCTGATGAGCACCGTCCTCGAACAAATCGAACAACAGATTGCCCGCCTCTCGACCAAAGCGGTCAAGAAGAACACCGGCAACATCCGCACCATCGCCGACGGTGTGGCAAAAATCGACGGCCTCTCAGAGGTGATGTACAATGAGATGGTGCAGTTCCCCGGCGGGGCCATCGGCATCGCGCTGAATCTCGAAGAAGACGAAGTCGGCTGCGTCGTCCTCGGTGACATCTCGAAGCTGAAGGAAGGCGACGAAGTCCAGACCACGGGCAAACTCCTCTCGGTGCCGGTCGGCCGCTCGCTGCTCGGTCGCGCCGTGGATGCGCTGGGCAATCCGGTGGACGGCAAAGGTCCGCTGGCCGCCAAGGAATTTTATCCGGTCGAAAAGATCGCCCCTGGCATCATCGTCCGCAAATCCGTTTCTCAGCCGTTGTTCACCGGCATCATGGCCATCGATTCCATGATTCCGATCGGTCGCGGCCAGCGCGAACTGATCATCGGCGATCGTGGCACCGGCAAGACGACCATCGCGGTCGATACGATCATCAATCAGGCGAAGATCAACAAGGTCGGCCTGGCCTCGGGCGACAAGAACTTCCGCCCGGTTTACTCCATCTACGTCGCGGTGGGTCAGAAGAACTCCAACATCGTCCGCACGATTGCCGCGCTCGAAGCGGCCGGCGCCCTGGAATTCACCATCATCGTCGCCGCTCCCGCGGCGGACAACCCAGCCAATCAATACCTCGCGCCGTTCTCAGGCGCAGCAATGGGCGAGTGGTTCATGGAAAACGGTCAGGACGCGCTGATCGTGTACGACGATCTCTCCAAGCACGCCGTCGCTTACCGTCAGATCTCGCTTATTCTGAAACGTCCCTCGGGCCGCGAAGCGTATCCGGGCGACGTGTTCTATCTGCACTCACGTCTCCTCGAACGTTCGGCCCGCCTTGACGGCAAGGGCTCGCTCACCGCGCTGCCCATCATCGAGACGCAGGCCGGCGACGTGTCCGCCTACATCCCGACGAACGTCATCTCGATCACCGACGGCCAGATCTTCCTCGAGACAGATCTCTTCAATCAGGGCATCCGTCCCGCCGTGTCGGTCGGTCTCTCCGTTTCGCGCGTAGGATCCGCCGCGCAAATCAAGGCGACGAAACAGGTCGGTGGTAAACTGAAGGGTGAGCTCGCGCAATTTCGCGAACTCGCGGCGTTCGCGCAGTTCGGTTCCGACCTCGACGCCAAGACCAAGGCCCAGCTCGAGCGCGGCGCCCGCATCGTTGAACTGTTCAAGCAGCCGGCTTTCAGCCCGGTGCCGATCGAACTTCAGGTCGCGATTCTCTTCGCCATGCAGAAGGGATTTTTCGACGTCATCGACACCCGCAAGGTCGTCGTTGCCGCGCAGTCGATGAAGGACTTCTTCACGACGCGGAAGGACGCTCTCCTCACCGAGATTCGCACCAAGGCCGCTCTCGACAAGGATCTCGAAGCCAAGTTGCAGGCTGCCACGGATGAGTGGAAAGCCTCGTTCAGCGCCTAAGCCCGACCGCCTGCCTCTCGTCTTCAGCCTTCCGCTCTCCGCCTTCTAATGGCCTCCACCCGCGACATCCGCCGACGCATCAAGTCGGTCAAGAACACCCGCCAGATCACCAAGGCGATGGAGCTGGTGGCGGCTTCGAAGATGAAGAAGGCCCAGCAGGCGGCACTCGCCGGCCGGCCTTACGCCGAACTGATGGCGCGCATGCTGGCCGCCCTGGCAGATCGCGTGGAGGAAGCCCACCATCCGTTTCTCACGAAACGCGAGGTCAAGACACGCGGCATCATTCTGGTGACGTCCGACAAAGGTCTCGCCGGTCCGCTCAACGCCAACCTGTTCAAGGTGGTGACTGATATCAAGACGCCCGCGAAATACGCCGTCATCGGTCGCAAGGGCGCACAGTTCATCGCCCGCACGCACCGCAACCTGCTGGCCGATTTCACGGTGACCGACCGCGTCGCGTTCGCCGAGGTCAAGGTCGTCGCAGAATTCATGGTGAAGCAGTTTCTCGAAGGGGTCGTGGATACCGTCGAGATTCTCTGGCCGCGTTTCCGCAACACGCTTGTGCAGGTTCCGACGCTGCTCCCGCTCCTGCCGCTTTCGAGCGTCAAGGATGTGATCGCCGATCTGCGTTCGGATGCCGGCGGCTCCGCCGCCAGCGCCCCGGGCGCGAGTGAACAGCAGATGATCTTCGAGCCGGACGCGGAAACGGTGCTGAATGCACTGCTCCCGCTCTATGTGAATCGCGAAATCCACCAGCAGGTGCTCGACGCAAAGGCGTCCGAGCACAGCGCACGCATGGTCGCCATGAAGACGGCCAAGGACAACGCGACCAAACTCCTCGGCGACCTCACGCTCGAGTACAACAAGGCCCGCCAGGCCGCGATCACGCAGGAAATCCTCGAGATCGCCGCCGCGCAGTTCAGCTCCTGATCCTTTTCTGTTTCACGCCCACGACCCTCGTCCTTCCCAGTAAATGAACACCGGTAAAATCGTTCAAGTCATCGGCCCCGTCGTTGACGTTCAGTTCGGCGAAAATCTGATCCCGCCGATCTATCAGGCGCTCACCGTCGATTTCACCGCCGCGGGCGTGAAGCAGACACTGACGCTCGAGATCCAGCAGCATCTTGGCGGCGGAGTCGCCCGGACCATCGCGATGTCGTCGTCCGAGGGCCTCGTCCGCGGTATGGCTGCCATTGATACAGGCGCGCCCATCTCGGTTCCGGTCGGCGCCGGCGTCCTCGGCCGCATCTTCGACGTCACCGGCAACGCCGTCGACGGCAAGGGTCCGGTCAAGTTCGACAAGAAGTACCCGATTCACCGCGCCGCTCCTGCGCTCGTCGATCAGGACACCAAGGCCAACATTCTCGAGACGGGCATCAAGGTCATCGATCTCATCGCGCCGTTCACCAAGGGCGGCAAGGTCGGCGCGTTCGGCGGTGCCGGCGTCGGCAAGACCGTCGTGATCATGGAACTCATCAACAACATCGCGAAGGCCCACGGCGGCTACTCGGTGTTCGCCGGGGTGGGTGAGCGCTCCCGCGAGGGCAACGATCTTTACCACGAAATGTCGGAAGCCGGCGTCATCGACCAGAAGGACCTTTCGAAGTCCAAGGTCGCGCTGGTGTACGGCCAGATGAACGAGCCGCCGGGCGCCCGCATGCGCGTCGCCCTGTCCGCGCTCGCGATGACCGAATATTTCCGCGACGAGAAAAACCAGGACGTGCTCCTGTTCGTCGACAATATCTTCCGGTTCTCACAGGCCGGCTCCGAGGTATCCGCTCTTCTTGGACGCTCGCCGTCGGCGGTCGGTTATCAGCCGACGCTCGCCAACGAGATGGGTCTCCTGCAGGAGCGCATCACCTCCACGAAGAAGGGTTCGATCACGTCCTTCCAGGCCGTGTACGTGCCCGCGGACGATCTCACCGATCCGGCGCCGGCGAACACCTTCGCCCACTTGGACTCGACCATCGTGCTGGAGCGCTCCATCGCCGAGCTCGGCATTTATCCCGCCGTCGATCCGCTCTCGTCAGTGTCCAAGGCGCTGCAGGCCGACATCGTCGGCGACGAGCACTATCGCGTAGCCCGCGAAGTTCAGCGCGTACTGCAACGCTACAAGGATCTGCAGGACATCATCGCGATTCTCGGCCTCGACGAACTGTCCCCCGAGGACAAGCAGACCGTTTATCGCGCCCGCAAAATACAGCGTTTCCTGTCGCAACCGTTCCACGTCGCCGAAGTGTTCACCGGTTCGCCCGGCAAATACGTCTCGGTCAAGGAGACGGTCCGCGGCTTCAAGATGATCCTCGACGGCCAGCTCGACGATGTCGCCGAAGGCGACTTCTACATGAAGGGCGGCATCGACGAGGTGCTTGCCGCCGCGAAGAAGGCTTGATCGCACGTTCCGACGCCATGCCACTCACCCTCGAAATCGTCACACCCGACGCCCGCGTCTACTCCGACACGATTGACTCGGTCGTCGTCCCGACGGTCGAGGGCGAGGTCGGCATTCTGCCCGGTCATATTCCGCTTCTCACCCAAGTGGAGCACGGCGAACTGCGTGTCACCAAGGGAACCGAAACCATCCTTCTCGCGATCAGCGGCGGTTTTGCCGAGATCGAGGGTGATCGCGTTCATGTCCTGGCCGAGCACGCCATTAGCGAAGAGAAGATCGACGAAAAGGCCGTTGAAGAGGCCATGAAGCGGGCTGAGAAGCAGCTCGAAGAAGCCAAGCACCTTGATCCGCAGCAATATGAACACCTGCAGGGGCTCGTTCGCTACTCGGGTGTGCAGCTTGCTGTGAAGCGTCGGCGTCGATAAGTTGATTCACCCTATTCCAGGCTCGAATGCCCGTCGCGCATTCGGGCCTTTTTCTTGCACCCCAGCTGAAACCGAGTCTCAATTCGACCGTCTAGCCGAATACCATGACCTCGCCGTCCCTCAATTCTCTGCTGCCGCTCTGTCAGCTTCCCGCGGGAATGCAGGGTCGGGTGAGGGAATTGTCCGGCGACACCGATTTCTGTCAGCGGGTGCGAGAGATGGGCTTCGGTGAATCCGCCTGCGTCACGAAGATCGGCGGGCGCGGACCGTTCATCTGTCAGGTTAACGGCACTCGCATCGCCCTGAGCCACAGCGCGGCGATGTGCATCCTGGTCGAACAGTTGAGCCGGCGTTAAGCGCGCGCTTCCCTTGGCCGCGATGAAGCTCTCCGAACTGGCGGTCGGCGCCTCCGCCGTCGTCCGCGATTTCCCCAAGACGGGTACCACTTTCCTCCGCCTCCGCGAAATGGGCCTCCTGAACGGTACGCGCGTCACGCTCATTCGCACCGCTCCGCTGGGCGACCCGATCGAAATCAAACTGCGCGGTTACCATCTCACGCTGCGTAAGTCGGAAGCTGAACACGTGCTCGTGGACCCGGCCTGACATGGCGCTCCCTCCTCACATTTCCGATCGCACGCACGCCGCACCCTCGCGCACCCCAATCTATGCACTCGTAGGCAACCCCAATTGCGGCAAGAGCACGTTGTTCAACGCGCTCACCGGCCTGAAACAGAAAGTCGGCAACTATCCCGGTGTCACCGTCGAAAAAAAAGTCGGCATCGCCTATTCGCAGCACGGTCAGCCAATCACGGTCATTGATCTGCCGGGCGCCTATTCCCTCGCGGCGCGATCGCCCGACGAAGCCGTGACGCGCGATGTGCTTCTCGGTCGTCGCTCGGACACTCAACAGCCTGATCGCATTCTCTGTATCGTTGATGCGACCAACCTGGAACGAAACCTCTACCTCGTTCACCAGATTCTGGATCTCGGCCGCCCGGTCATCCTCGTCTTGAACATGATGGATCTCGCCGCAGAAGCCGGCTTGAACATCAAGGCGGCGCGCCTCGAACACGCCCTCGGCATTCCTGTCATCACCTGCGAAGCAGTGAACGGCAAAGGCATCATCGATCTGAAACTCGCGATGAGCCGCATCGATCTGCCGCTCTCGCGCCATGCATGGGACGTCCCGGCACCCATCGCCCCGGCGGTCGCCGACCTTCAGGCCTCGCTCACCACCAACGATGGGAAATCACCACTCATCGCGCGCGCAGAGGCGTTGCTGTTGCTCACCGACCAGGATTCCGTGCGCGTCGCCGGCTCAACTCCGCTGCATCCGCGCACTGCTGAAATTCTCCAGGGCTGGCAGAAACGCTGGGAAGGCGAGGGGACCGACTGGGCCGGCACTTTGGTCAATTCCCGCTACGAAGCGATTGGCACGATCGCCGGTGACGTCATTACCCAAGGCAGTGACACCGGCCCGTCCCTGTCCGACGAAATTGACGCGATCGCCACGCATCCCGTCGGAGGCTGGCTCGCGCTCGGCGGCGTGATGGCGATTCTTTTCCTGAGCATTTTCACGCTCGCCGAGTATCCGATGAATCTGATCGACAGCGGCGTCGCCGCATTGGGCGATTGGGTAAAATCCGTCATGGCCGCAGGCGATCTGCGCGATCTGATAACTGACGGCGCGATCGCGGGCGTCGGCGGCGTGATCATTTTCCTCCCTCAGATCCTGATCCTTTTCTTCTTCATCGGTCTGCTCGAGAGCACCGGCTATATGGCACGCGCCGCGTTCATTATGGATCGCCTCATGAGCCGCGTTGGACTCAACGGCAAAAGCTTCATCCCGCTCCTGAGTTCGTACGCCTGCGCGATTCCCGGCATCATGGCGACGCGTACAATCGAAGATCAGAAGGACCGCATCGTCACGATCCTGGTGGCGCCACTGATGAGCTGCTCCGCGCGCCTGCCCGTTTACCTCCTGATGATCGCCGCCCTCGTGCCCGGCGATCGTGTTCCCCTCCTGACCAAGGTGGGAATCATGTTGTTGATGTACGCGCTCGGCACCTTCGGCGCTTTCGGCTTCGCCTGGCTGTTCAAGCGGACGCTGCTCAAGGGCGCGCCACCGATGATGATCATGGAGCTGCCGCCGTATCGCATGCCCGGTCTGAAGGACGTCGCGCTGCACATGTTCGAACGCGGATGGCTCTTCCTGCGTCGCGCCGGCACCGTCATTCTGGGCATCAGCATCATTCTCTGGTTCCTCGCCGCCTACCCAAAGGCCCCGGAGGGTTCCACCAATCAGCAGCAGCTCGCGCAGAGTTTTGCCGGACGTGCCGGCCATGCGCTCGAACCGGTGATCAAGCCGCTGGGCTTCGACTGGCAGATTGGCATCGGTCTCATCACGTCGTTCGCCGCCCGCGAAGTGTTTGTCTCAACGATGGGCGTGGTCTTCAACGCCGAGGCCTCCAACGACGACACCACGCCGCTGCGCAAAGCGCTGCTCGAAGCCCGCTGGCCCGACGGCCGCGCACTCTTCACCCCGCTCGTGTGTTTCACGCTCATGATCTTCTACGTCTTCGCGATGCAATGCGTCAGCACCGTCGCCGTCGTGCGGCGTGAAACGAATTCTTGGAAATGGCCGCTCTTCCAAATCGGTTACCTGACTGGCACCGCCTGGATTATCAGCCTATTGGTATATCAAGGCGGGCGGGCCTTGGGCCTCGGCTGATAACGTTTCCCGGGGCCCAACTCCGCCCGCCGCCACCCGCACCGCATCACCGTCCACCGCCATCACCATGTCATCCGATTTTCAAACCATCGCCGCCCTCGCGGTCGTGGCCGTCACTGCGGTTTGGATGATCACCCGGGCCGTCGCCAAGCGGCGCAATCCCGGCTGTGGCGGCGGTTGCGCGTGCCCGACTCGGGAATTGAAACGCTGATTTCGTTCACCCACGCTCTGCGCTCCCCATGGAAGTCCTCATTCGCGATTCTGCCGAGATCGGTTGCGTGCTCGGCGCCAAAATCATTGCCAGCGTTGTGCGCGAAAAGCCCAACGCCGTCCTTGGGCTCGCCACGGGCCGCACACCTCTGCGGCTCTACCAGGAGTTGATTCGCCTGCACAAAAGCGAGGGCCTCGATTTCAGCCGCGTCACGACATTCAACCTCGATGAGTATGTCGGTCTGCCGCCGACCCACGAGCAGTCCTACCGGTATTTCATGCAGGAAAATCTGTTCCGGCATATCAACATCGACGTGAAGCGCACCCACGTCCCGAACGGCATCGCGGCTGACCTGCACGCGGAATGCCGCTCCTACGAAACGCGCATCACCGACGCCGGCGGCATCGATATCCAGCTGCTCGGTCTCGGCCGCAACGGCCACATCGGCTTCAACGAGCCCACCGGCTCGCTGCGCTCGCGCACCTGGATCAAGATTCTCTCCGAGCAGACACTGAAGGATAACAGCGAGGTGTTCGGTTCGATCGACGCCATGCCGAAGCACGCCATCACGATGGGCATCGGCACCATCCTCGACGCCCGGCGCTGCCTCCTTCTTGCCTTTGGTCCGTCCAAAGTGCGCGCCGTCGAACATATGATCGAGGGCCCGCTCTCCGCCATCTGCCCGGGCTCGGCGCTGCAACTGCATCCCCGCGCCACGGTCATCCTCGACGAAACGTCCGCCGCCGGCCTGCACTACGCCGACCACTACCGCTGGATCGACAAGCACAAGTTCGAGTGGCAGCGCCACGGTTGACCGATCGCGGCGGTCAGACCGTCGCGGTCACTGCCACCGGCCGCCGCGCAATGGGCAGCACGGCCAGCGCCGCCAGCAAACACAGCGCGCCCGCCCCGATGAACGCGGGCGCATAGCTGCCGAAGGTCGTGCGCAACGCTCCCGCCGTAAAGGCCGCGAACGCCGCGCCGACTTGGTGCGACGCCACCACCCAGCCGAAAACGATGCTGGCCTTCTCGCGGCCGAACACCTCCGCCGTCAACCGCACCGTCGGCGGCACCGTTGCGATCCAGTCGAGTCCGTAGAACACCGCGAAGAGTCCAAGCCCGGCCACCGGACCGACGAGCGCCTGCGGCAGAAACAACAGCGACAGGCCGCGCAGGCCGTAGTATCCAAAGAGCAGGTACCGACAGTTGTAGCGGTCGCTCAGCCACCCCGAGGCCGTCGTGCCGACGAGGTCGAAGAGTCCCATCAAGGCGAGCAGTCCGGCGGTCCGCACTTCGGGAATGCCGCAGTCAAACGCCGCCGGGATCAGGTGTGTGCCGATCAATCCATTGGTGCTCGCGCCACAGACAAAGAAGGATCCAGCGAGCAGCCAGAAGTCGCGGACTTTCACCGCCTCCACCAGCACGGCCACGGCCCGCGCCGCCGGGTTTCCCGGCTGGATACCCGCTCCCATTTTCATGGCATCCGGCGCGCCCTCCTCACCATAGGGTCGCCGGCCCACGTCGCGGGGATCATCGCGCATCAGCAACCAGATCACCGGCATCACCGCCGCCGTCGCCAGCGCCACGATCAGCGGCGCCGCCCGCCAGCCGCGCTCCGACACTGCGGTCGCAAGCGAAGGCAGAAACACCAGCTGTCCCGTCGCCGTGCTCGCCGTCAGCACACCCATGACCAAGCCGCGCCTCGACGTGAACCAGCGATTCGCCACCGCCGCCCCGAGCACCGTCGCCGCCATGCCGGAGCCCGCGCCCACCACGCCGCCCCACAGCACGACAAACTGCCAGTACTGCGTCGCACCCATCGACAACCCATAGCCCGCGCTGATCAATCCCAGCGCCACCGTCATCGAACGCCGGAGTCCAAAACGCTGATACAGCGCCGCGGCAAACGGACCAATCAAGCCGTACAGAAAAATGTTGATCGACACGATCGATGACACCGTGGCCCGGCTCCATTGAAATTCATTGCCGAACGGCAGCAGCATCACTCCCGGCGCAGCCCGCGCTCCCGCCGCCACCAACAGCGTGGCGAAGGTCACCGCCGCCACGATCCAGGCGTAGTGCAGACGTGACGTCGAAAGCGGTGACGGAGCGGACATGGGTGAAGTCCCGAAACTGATCACGCCGACGCCCGCCGCAAGCCGCTGCGCCCGCAGCAAGCGGAAATTTCGCCCGGCACAGCTGGAGTCACCACAAACTCCGTGCCTTCGCTTTGCGCCGAACAGAAGAGCACGCTGGCCTATCAGAGACGCGCCGTTACAAACGATCCCCGTTCCGTCTGCAGGTACCTAGCGGACGATCCCTCCTGTTCTTCGCTGACATTTTCATGCAAACCCCGATCCGTTCCAGCCTCACCACGGTTGTACTCCTCACGCTGCTCACGCAGTCGCTTTCGGCCCAGACGGTCGCGCCGGCCCCGCGCCCAACCGTGCCGCTGCCCGATGAAACGATCACGCTGTCACCCTTCGTGGTCGAGGAATCCGAAGACCGCGGCTATGCCGCCACGTCCACCCTGGCCGGCACGCGTCTGCGCACCGACCTGCGCGACGTAGGTGCCGCGATCTCCGTCGTCACCGCGCAATTCATGGCGGACACCGCGTCGACCAACGTCCGTGATCTGCTCGTCTACACCACCAACACCGAGGCCGGCGGCTTCGAGGGTAACTTCTCCGGCGTCGACACCGGCAATCGTTTTTCCAGCGCCGAGAGCACGCTGCAGAATCCACAAAACTCGACGCGCGTGCGCGGTCTCGCCGGCGCCGATCTCACGCGGGATTTCTTTCTGACGAACATCCCGATGGATTCGTACAACACCGAGCGCGTCGACATCTCGCGCGGCGCCAACGCCATTCTCTTCGGCCTCGGCAGTCCCGCCGGCATCATCAACAACCAGCTGAAGTCCGCGAACCTCAACAAAAACGCCTACTCGTTTCAGCAAACCTGGGGCCGCTTCGATTCGCACCGCGAAATCCTCGACGTAAACCAGTCGATCGCGAAAGGCATCCTCGGCGTCCGCGTCATCGGCTTGAACAAGTCGGACAAATACCGGCAGAAGCCCGCATACGAGGATGATCGCCGCATCTACACGTCCATCAAATGGGAGCCGCGCCTGATCAAGACCGGCCTCACCCAGTTCCAAGTGAACTACGAAGGCGGCAAGACGACGTCGAACCGCCCGCGACCGACGCCCCCGCAGGACGGTCTCACCGCGTGGTACAGCGTGTTGAACAAAGTAGCCATCGATCCGACCGTCCCGACGTCCGTCACGAACAATCCCTTTCTCTTCGCGCATCTCGGCGCCCCGGGCCGCTGGTTTGGCCAGATCGGTGCCGTGTTCACCGATCCCGCGAGCGCCACGCAGGGCGGCAACGGCGTGCCACCCTTCATGATCAGTCGCGGCGGCGTGCCCTTCACGTCGATGTACGCCGTCGGAGCCTACGCCGCGCAGGGCAACAATCCGAATTTCTTTCTGAACCAGCAATTCGCACCCGCGGGCCAGGCCTTCGCCGGGCTCTGGCGCTACCAGGAGCTCCGCGATCCCTCCACCTTCAACTTCTACGACACGCTGCTCGACGGCCCCAACAAGCGCGAAGCGTCCGATTTCCGCGCGCTCAACGCGACCTTCCGCCAGACGTTCTTCCGCGATCTCGTCGGCTTCGAACTCGCCTACGATCGGCAGACGCACAACCGCGACAACTTCGGCATGTTCGGCTTCGACGCCTACACGCTGTTCGTGGACATCAACAGCAAGCTCGTCGACGGCGCACCCAATCCGAACTTCGGCCGCCCCTACGTCGCGTCCGACTCGATCGGCAACAACTTCGTCGAATCCAAGCGCGAGGCCAAACGCGCCACGGTCTACGCGACACTCGATCTGCGCAAGAAGGACGGCCTGCTCCGCCACCTCGGCCGCCACACGTTCACGGGCACGTACACGGATCAGGAAAGCAGCAGCTTCAACCGCAGCATCAATGGCTACTCGTACGGTCTCGAGGCCAACGTCTACGCCAACAACCCGACCGCAACCACGTATCCGGCGTATGCGGCCGTGCACTACCTCGGCGGATCGATTGCCGGCCTGAACTCGCCCGCAGGCGCCAACATCGCCGGCATCACTGCCGTGCACACGCCGCAGGCTAGCGGCACCGCGCTGCTCTTTGACGCCCGCACCAACCAGATGGTCCGCGTGCCCGTGACGACCATCAGCGCCAGCGAACGCGACATCAGCAAACTCTACTCCGGCGCCTCGAAAAACCTGAACACCACCAAGAGCAAGTCCGCGGTCTGGCAGGGCTACCTTTTTTCCGACAAACTGGTCGGTCTCGTCGGCTGGCGTGAGGATGAATTCGATCTGCGCGACGCCGGCCCCGCGCGTCTCGCCTCCGTCACCGGCGAAACCGATCCGTACAATCCCGCGTGGACGCTCCCCGCCACCCCGACGATCTACGCCAAGGACTCCACTCTGAGCTGGAGCGGCGTGCTGCACGCCCCCGGCTTCGTGAAACGCTGGCTGCCCCGCGGCACGGACTTCAGCGTATCCTACAACCAAGCACAGAACTTCCGGCCATCGTCGACGATTGCCGATGTCTACGGCCGCCCGTTCAGTCCTCCTTCCGGCAAGACCAAGGACACCGGCATCACTATCTCCGCGCTCGACCAGAAGTTCGTCCTCCGCGTCAACCGCTACCGCACGACGCAGGCGAACGACAGCGCAACGTTCTACAACACCTTCTGGCCCGGCAACGACGTCGTCCGCGCCATGAACGGCATGCGCCAGTCGAACGTCAGCGAAGTCGTGATCAACAAATGGTTCGGCTTCAGCCCGAACGATCCCCGCTACCTGCCGCTGCGCGCCGGCCTGACCAACCCCGCCCAAGCCGCCAATCTCAACCCGGCACTCACGGCGGCCGAGACGACCTTCCGCAACACGTGGTTCACGCAACGCACGCGCGAGGAGTGGCTGCGGCCCGTGGATCCGTTGCTCGCCTCCAGTTGGAATTTCACGCAGGCGGCCAACGGCGGCACGTGGAGCGCCACCCGCCCGCCCAATGTTGGCAACGTCGCCGACACCGTCTCCGAAGGCTGGGAGTTCGAAGGGACGTTTAACCCGACGAAGTCGTGGCGCATCACGTACAACGCCGCGATGCAGGAGGCCCGAAAGTCCAATGTCGGCGCCGACTTCACCGAGTTCATCAAGAAGAACCTGCCGCTCTGGACCGACGGCAACGGCCGCCTCGCGACGAACATTCGCGACATGGAAGGACTCGAGGACATCACGTACTTCAATTCCTTCGGCACATCCCAACTCGGGAATCTCGCGATCCTCAACATGTACGTGCCCTACCTGAACGCCCTCGCGGCCAACGGATCGCCCGTGCAGGAACTGCGGCGGTGGCGTTTCAATGTCGTCACCAATTACGATTTCCGTTCCGGCAAACTGAAAGGCTGGAGCGTCGGTGGCGCCGCCCGCTGGCAGGACAAGGTCGCGATCGGCTTCCCCGCGAAGCAGAACGAAGCCGGCGCCTGGGTTTACGATGTATCCAAGCCCTACTACGGGAGCGACGAAATCAACTACGACTTCTGGCTCCGTTACGGCCGGAAGATTTTCAACGACAAGATCGGCTGGCGTGTGCAGCTCAACGTACGCGACATCTTCGGCGGCGAAGATCTGATTGCCGTCTCCGCCCAGCCCAACGGCCAGGTCGCCAGCGCGCGCATCCCACAGCCCAACAAATGGACGATCACGAACACGTTTGAGTTCTGAGTAAGTCCACGACGGAGACCCGCTCAACCGGAGATCGCGGCCCACGCCGCGACTCCGGTTTTTTGTTACATCCGGCGGCTTGATAACAACTCGTGAAATCCACGCGCCGCCCGAAAAAACTGGCGATACCCAGCCATGTTTCTGTGAATGACCGCATGATTTCACAGGGCGGAATCGCCCGGCTTGCCACCGCCGCGAAACCGGATCGCAACAAAATCCTCAACGCCGCCGCCACGGATCTGCATGGTGGAATCACCGCGGGAGCCCCGGTTCTCGTCATCCTCGCCGCCGGCAAGGGCACCCGCTTCGGCCAGGCGCCGAAATGCATCCAGCTGGTGCACGGCACGCCGCTCGCGCGGCACTCGGTCGAAGCCTTTCGCCGCTTCTCACCCTCACCGGTGATCTGCCTCGTCGGCTATCGCCACGACGAAGTCGCTGCCGCTCTCGGTGCCGACAACATCTACGTCCGCTCCGACAATCCCGCGGGCGGCACGGCCTTCGCCGCGTTCGAGGCGTTCAGTGTTCCAGGCCTCGTCGAAGCGAATCCACTCCTCGTGATCACGATGGGAGATCGGATCGTCACTCCTTCCGTCTACCGGCGTCTCTGCGAAACCCATCGCGCCGGCCGACGCGAGGCCGACCTCACGATGCTCACGGCGGAATACGAAGCGCCGAAGAATCAGGGCAAAGGCCGCGTCGTCCGCGGTCCGAACGGTCGGGTCACGACCATCATCGAGCAGCGCGACATCGAGGCCGTGAACGACGCCACCACCCGGCACCAGCTGCAGGAACTGACGGAGGGCAACTGCCCGCTGTACGTGATTCGAGCCGCCGCGCTGCATCGTCACCTGCAGGCGCTCACCAACGCCAACGCGCAGGAACAATATTATCTCACCGACATCGTCGCAGCCATCCACGCGGAGACCGGTGACATCCGGACCGTGACCATCACGGTGGCGGATCCTGAATACGACCTGCTGTGCTCGGACGTCACGCGCCCGACCGATCTCGCGTTGTTGGAAAGCGTCGTGGCCTCGTCCGATCAGATTCTGTTTTCCGGCGGCTCGGATGTTGAAACCGCCGCGCGCGCCATCATCGCCGACCGACCCGCCGTCCAGGTCGCAGCCATCACGCGCCAGATCGAGGAGCTCGTCGCCGCCGCGACGAATGAGAAACTCGGCTTCAAGCCCGATCAGCCCGTCTCGCTCGGCATCTCCGGCGGCCGTTTCCGAATCGCGTTCATGCACCCGGACATGGGCCGCTTCTTCGGTCCCGCGTGGCAGATGCCGATCGGCGCGGGCAGCGCAGAGGGCGATGAACAGATCGTGTTGCTCACGCAGAGCGCGGGCGACCAGCAGATCCATCTGTTTCCCACCAATCCGAAGTTTCGCGAGAACGTGAATTCGGTCGGGACCGACACCTCGCTGATGTATCCGGGCGCGGAGATCTCGGACTGGAACACCTACGAGGAATTCGGCACCCGCATGAGCGAAAGCCTGCTGCTCGCGCTCGGCTATTTCACCGACGAGGAACTCCAGCACCGTCGCGACAAGGGCCAACCGCTCCCGCCCGCGACGCTGTGGGTCACGAGCAACATGCGCCGGCCGTTCTCGCTCGTCGGCAATGCGATCGCTTCGCTGCGCACGCTGCGCAAGGGCCGGCTCGGTGCCGAAGTGCAGCTGCATCTGGGTCGCGACGGCTTCCAAGGCCTGCGCATCGTGACCACGGGCAACGTGCCGAAGGGCGGGTTCTCGAGTTCATCGGCGGTCACCGTCGCCACGAAGAACGCGATCAACGCGCTGTTCGGTCTCGGCATCCCGCCGGATTTGCTCGTGCACCTGGCGTGTCAGGCGGAATACGGCACAGGGGTGCGCGCCGGCTCGCTCGATCAGGCCACCGAGCAGAAGGGTCGCGCGGAGTGCGGCACGCTCATCTCTTCCAACCCACGGGAGAATTTCCGGATCATCGGCACGTATCCGGTTCCCGCGGACAGGTTCCAGGTCATCTTTCCCTACAGCATCGAGCGGGATCGCGAGGCATGGAAATGGTCGTGGGGCGCGTACGCCGAGAATTCCGCGTCCGCCGCTCCCACCACGGGGGAAATGCGCAAGCTCACCGGCAAGGCCGCGGAAATCGCGGCGCTGCTCATCCGGCTTCCCCTCGAAACCGATTTCTTCAAGTGCATCGAGGACGACCTCGTGCAGGACGGCGCCCTCAACCTGGAAAGCCGGAGCTGGATTGCGGGCGTGCTGCGCCAGCTGCCGCTGCTCGCCACGCGCGAGGAGCTGCGCCAGAAGCTGGCCGACAACCGCGCGTGGTATCTCGCCCAGCTGATCGAGAGCACCGGACTCGACGCGCAGGCCGCCACGCAGAAGGCCGATGCCACGCTCGCGTCGTTATTCACCGGCTGGCGTGATCCCCTGCTGCGCCGGACTACGCCGGAGGGAAAGGTCGTCGAGGAAACCGGCGTGCCGCTCCGGGCCATCGTGGGTTACTTGTTCGCCGAGGTGGCGCGGAATTTTCATCTCATTCACCATCCCGAGGAATGGATCGCCTCCGTCACGTGGTCGCAGCGTGGCGATAGATCGGTCGACATCGATCCCGCGCGCCTGCCGGACCAGGCCACGCTCGAATCGCCGCTCGAGTGGGAACGCGGGCTCTCCGGTCCCGCGCTGCTGGATCGCTGGCTGGAGAAAGTGGGGGCCACTCCCTTCGATTACCAACGCGGCCTCGGCGACGCGTCGCTGACCGCGGCCACGCCGCCGGATTTTCACCGGTTCCAAGGGGCGAGTTTCTTCCGCGGTCTCGCGTTGATCGATTTCACCGAAGCTATGCTGAAGCGAGCGTTTGGCGGCGAGGCCGTGGCCGTGCGCGTCAACGCCGCGGGGCAGGGCGATTTCTTCCAGGTGCACGTGGACACACAGAAAGCCGCGGCGGCCGACGTGAAACAGTTTCTCCGCGCCGCCTTCTATCGCCGCTTCGGCCTCGCGCCGGAACCCGACTTCGTGGAAATCCACCCCGGCGGCGGTGCCGTGGGCGTCAGGTTGCATCGCTACGACACCATCGATCAGCTGCTGCAACGCCTCAAACGCGCGGCGAAACCGTAGGCGGCGTTTTCGTCGCGACCGGGCCACGTTTGCGATTGTTCGCGGACAACGGGCGCTCCATCGTGGCCGTTTACCGCGCCACGCCTTTCGCCTGTGACACCCTCCCTCAGAGAAAAAGTCGGCCAGCTGCTCATGGTGGGATTCCGCGGCTGCCGTCCGTCCGAGTGCGGTTCGATCGCCCGCGACATCCGCGAGCACCATCTCGGCGGCATTATTCTCTTCGACCAGGAAATGGCCGACCGCTCGCTCCCGCGCCGCAACATCGAGTCACCGGACCAGGTGCGCGAACTCGTCCGCCACCTCCAGGCACAGGCCGCTATCCCGCTACTGACCGCCATCGATCAGGAGGGCGGTCGCGTGAACCGGCTGAAGCCGGTGTACGGTTTTCCGGAAAGTTTTTCGCACGAGGAACTGGGCCGCGTCGATGACGCCGCGGAAACCTACCGGCACTCCGAGGTCATTGCGCAGACGCTCTCGGCGCTCGGTCTGAATCTGAATCTGGCTCCCGTCGTCGATCTCGACGCCCACCCGGACAATCCGATCATCAAGGGCAAGGGTCGTTCCTTCTCGAGCGATCCCGAGGTGGTGGCGCGTCACGCCGCGGAGTTCGTGCGGGCCCATCGCGCCCATCACGTGATGACCTGTGCGAAACACTTTCCCGGCCACGGCAGCGCCACCGCCGACACGCATCTGGGCCTGGTCGACGTCACCCAGACCTGGCGCGAGCGGGAGCTGATTCCGTTTCAGCGGCTGATCGCGGACGGGCTGTGCGACATGATCATGAGCGCGCATGTTTTCAATGGGCGCCTCGATCCCCGGCGGCCCGCGACCCTCTCCAAGGAAGTCATCACCGGTCTCCTGCGGGGCCGGCTGGGATTCAACGGCGTGGTGTGCAGCGACGACATGGAGATGAAGGCGATTTCCAGCCAGTATGGACTGGAGAACAGCGTGCCGGACGCGATCGCCGCGGGCGTCGACGTGCTCTGCTTCGGCAACAACCTGAGTTACGATCCCACCATCGCCGGGAAGGCCTGTGACATCCTCGTTCGCGCCGTCGAATCCGGCCGGGTCCTGCCGCGACGGATCGATGAATCGTACGATCGGGTCGTCGCCCTGAAGCGCAAGGCGGGCTTGGTCTCCTGATCGTGGATACCGCTCCGAACGCGACCACCCGCAGCGCCTGGGCGTGGATTCCGTCGCTGTATTTCGCGCAGGGCATCCCGTACGTCGTCGTCATGACGATGGCGGTCATCCTCTACAAGCGACTGGGCATCTCCAACGCGGACATCGCGCTCTATACGAGCTGGCTGTACCTCCCGTGGGTCATCAAGCCGCTGTGGAGTCCCATCGTGGAACTGCTCGGCACCAAGCGCCAGTGGATCGTCGTGATGCAGCTGCTCGTCGGCGCCGCGCTGGGCTGTGTCGCCCTGACCATTCCCGGGCCGGCATTTTTCAAGGTCACGCTCGGTCTCTTCTGGCTGCTCGCATTCGCCTCGGCGACACACGACATCGCCGCCGACGGATTCTACATGCTCGCGTTGAACAAGCATGATCAGGCGTGGTTTGTCGGCGTGCGCAGCACGTTCTACCGACTGGCGATGATCGCCGGGCAGGGCGTTCTGATCATGCTCGCGGGCGCGATAGAAACGCGCACCGGTCTGCCCGCGTTGGAGTTGCCCCTCCACGCCGTGCCTGGCGCGACGACAACGCCGGCCGCTGATCCCTCCGCGCTTCCAACCACCACTGGCGGCGGCCCGATTCGCCTCGTCAGCACACCGTCCTCGCTGACGCTCGACCCGAAACCGGCCACAACGGGCGAGGTGACCGATCTGGTGAACCGCGCCCGCGCCTGGAATCAGGCGGCCGGACTGGTTCCGCAGCCCACCGCGAAATCCTCCGCCGGCGCCAGCGGCGGCTCCGCGGTCGAACCGTCGTGGTGGAGCCGCACCGTGTCTGGCCCGCTCGAGCGGCAACTGCGCACCCGCTTCGGTGCCAAGGGGGCCGGAGGCAACAGGTCTGACCTCGCCGGTCAGGCGGGCGTCTTCCTCGTCGCGCTGTCCGCCGCGCCGGAGAAGGACGTCGTGGTCAACCTCAACCGCGACTCCGGCGACAAGGGCGTGAAGCTGCTCGAGGGTGAACGCTTCGTCTTCACGCCGTCCAACTGGAACAAGCCCATGATGGTCGTCGTGCAGCTCGACGTGAAGAACTCCGCCGCGACGGAAGCCCGCTTCGTCGCACGCGCCGGCAACATCCCGCTCGCCTGGTCGATCACGTTTTACACGCTCGGCGGGCTCTTCCTCGCGTTCTGTCTCCACCACCGGTTGTTCCTGCCCAAACCTGCGGCCGACACGCCGCCGGCGGCCGGACCGGGCCGTAATCCGATCGCTGACTTCTTCGGTACGTTCGGATCGTTTTTCCGGAAGCCATACATTCTGCGGTCCCTCGCCTTCCTGCTGCTCTATCGTTTCGCCGAGGCGCAGTTGGTGAAGATCGCGTCGCTATTCCTGCTCGACGGGCGAGAAGCAGGCGGGCTCGGCCTGTCAACGAGCGCCGTGGGCTTTGTCTACGGGACCGTCGGCGTGGTGGCGCTCACCTTGGGCGGACTGCTCGGCGGCTTCCTCGCGGCGCGGAACGGACTCAAGTACTGGCTGCCGACCATGGTGGCGGCGATCAACGTCCCCAACCTTGTCTACGTTTATCTGGCCTACGCCGCTCCCGATCAGTTCGTGATCGTGAATGTGTGCGTCGCCATCGAGCAATTCGGCTACGGTTTTGGCTTCGCCGCGTACATGATCTACATGCTTTACGTGGCGCAGGGTGAGCACCAGACCGCCCACTATGCGATTTGCACCGGCTTCATGGCGCTCGGCATGATGATTCCCGGGATGTTCACCGGCTGGGTCCAGGAGATCATCGGTTACCAGCACTTCTTCGTCTGGGTCATGATCGCGACCATTCCCGGCTTCATCGTCACCGCGCTGATCCGGCCGGATCCGGCGTTCGGAAAAAAGACTCCAGCGGCCGCAGCCTAGCGAAAGGCCGCCCGCGAATGACGCGAATCGGGGCGAATTTCGGCAGAACTTAACCGCGGATCGCGTCGAAAAGGCAGATAAGGGAATTCACCGCGTTATCAGCCCAACTCGCGGGCAACGGGCCCTACCGTTCACGTCCGGCCAGTCGCGTTCCGGATCACGGACGGCTCGCACTCATACCAATCGCTCCTTGCTTTTGGACTTCTGGATCGATCGTGGCTACGAGCGCCAGCGAGTGGTCGTTCGGCCACTCGCTGGCGCTCGTAGCCACGGCTAAAGTCCAAAGGCAAAGGGCGATTGGTATCAATAGAGCAGATACTTTTCCCGCTCCTTCCGAAACTTGTCCTCGCCCGCCCTCCACGCGGCCACGATCGCGGCCGCGGACTTGCCGGACTGCAGCGCGAGTCGCGTGGCGTCGGTGCCGTTCACCTTGTCGAACATGTCGAACTTCTTGTTCGCCTTCGGCGCCTCGGCAAACACGTCGCGGCCCGACACGGCCTTGAAGGCCTCGAGCGCATAGTAATTGATCGCCGTCAGTGGCGCACGCGCCGGATCGGTGAAGTGCAATTGCACACCGCCGATGACCTCGTCCTTGAACGCCGCGTAGTACGGCTTGTAGGTCAGCGGCCGGAAATGCACGCCGGGCAGGCCGTAGGCGTTGAGCCGTGCCGCCAGCGCCTGCGGGCTCACGTTGGGCGCCGCCACGGTTTGGAACGGCAGCGTATAACCGATGCCGATACTCACGCCGCCGATCTCGCCGAGCATCCCGGTCGCCACCTGGAACAACGGCGACTCACCGTGCGGCACATGCGGAGACGCCGGCACCCAGGGCAGATTGGTGTCGCTCCACACCATGGAGCGTTTCCAGCCGCGCATGGGCACGACGGTGAGCTTGCAGCGTTTCTTGATCCAGCCGCGGTCATTGATCATGCGCGCCAGTTCGCCGCACGTCAGGCCGTACACGTAGGGCACATCCCACTGGCTCACGAACGAACGAAACTTCTCAACCAGCATGGGCCCTTCCACCCGCAGACCGCCGAGTGGATTCGGGCGATCGAGTACGATGAATTCGACGCCAGCCTCGGCGCAGGCCTCCATCGCCAGACCCATCGTGCTGACAAATGTGTAGGACCTGCTGCCGGTGTCCTGCAGATCGTAGACCACGGCGTTGAGGCCCTTGAGCATCGCGGGCGTCGGCTTGCGCGTCGCGCCATAAAGCGAGTGGACCGGCAGGCCGGTGCGCGGATCGGTGCGGCTCTCGATCTTGTCGCCTGCTGGCACATCGCCGTAGATGCCGTGCTCCGGCCCGAACAGCGCCACGAGTTTGACGCCCGCCGCGGCGCGGAGAACGTCGATGGTCGACGTCAGGCGGTTATTCACACCGGACGGATTCGTGATCAGCCCGACGCGTTTGCCCGCCAGTTCCTTGAAGCCACCCGCGGCGAGGACTTCGTTGCCCAACATGATGCGCTGCTCGGCCCCGCGTGCCATGAACCCAGCCAGCGCCAGCAGGAACCAAACACCGGCGAAAAGACGGGGCAGGGGAGAACACATGCGCCCACTATCGGTCGCCGGCGCGGCGCGACGCCAGCGGAATTGGAACACCCCTGTACGGGCGTGGCTCGTCCACGCCCGCGGGCGCGCACGAGGTGCGCCCCTCCGCCCACCCAACGCGCCGCCGGCATTCGCGGTTGAGCCCACCCGGAGAATGCGATGGGGTGAGAGCCCGTTCCCTCCATGAGACTGTTCACCCGTTCGCTTCGCTGGGCTGTCGTGGCCTCCGGCCTCCTCGTTCTCGCCGGCTGCTTCCACCGCCCGCTCACCTTCGTGCCGCGCAAGGGTGACGAGATCATCGTGGCCGGGCAGTTGTTTCACACCGGCACCCGCATCGTCACGTGGATGGATCCGCGCGGCTACGATGGTTACCGCGTGGAACGCCGCTTCAGTCCGTGGGAGGAGAGCGGCTGGGAGAAGACGAAGGAGGCGGTGAAGGATTTGCGCACGCCCAACCGCTACAGTGTGCGGGCGGATCCGCTGACGCCCGAGGAACTGCAACGCGTACGCGGGGGCGGCTGGGATCTGCCGACACTCCGCAAAGTCGTCGATCAATTCGTGATGCACTACGACGTCGCGGGCATCAGCAAGCAGTGCTTCAAGATTCTCCACGACCTACGCGGGCTCAGCGTGCACTTCATGATCGATATCGACGGCACCATCTACCAGACGATGGATCTCAAGGAGCGGGCCTGGCACGCGACGTCCTCGAACACCCGCTCGGTTGGAATCGAGATCGCCAACATGGGCGCGTATCCGCCCGGCGCGCACAAGGCGCTCGATGACTGGTATGCCCGCGACGCTGATGGCCGCCCCTTCATCCGGGTCCCCGAGCGCCTCGGCGATCCGATGATCTACACCAAGGACTTCGTCGGCCGGCCCGCGCGACCGGACCTCGTGCGGGGCACGGTGCAGGGAACGGATCTGCTGCAGTACGATCTTACGCCGCAGCAATACGCCGCGCTCACGAAACTGACCGCCGCGCTCTGCAAGGTGTTTCCCAAGCTGACATGCGACTACCCGCGTGATGCCGACGGAAAACTCATCGTGAACAAACTGCCCGACGACGCGCTCAAGGCCTACAGCGGCGTCCTCGGCCATTTTCACATCCAAGCCAACAAGATCGATCCGGGCCCGGCCTTCGATTGGGACCGCGTGATCGGCGGGGCGCGTCGGTTGTTGAAACTGCCGGAACTCAAGCCGGGCGCGCCCGCGCCTTTGCCGCTACCGGTTCCTGCGCCGTCGGCGCCAACCGCCGATTGAACTCGGGCAGCACGATCAGATACCGGGACGCAGGTAAGGCGCGACAGGATTCTCCGGCAGCGCTTTGAGGCCCGTCAGCACACATGCGGCGTTGAACTCCCCCCAGCTGCGCTCGTGTGGGTGCGTTCGTCGGCAAAAAACGGATTCACCTTCTCCGGTCCGAGCTCGTCCTAACGGCGCGCGATGATTTCGTGCAAATCGACAAACGCGACGCCCTCCGCTTTCGCCACGGCCCGCGCCCAGTCAGCGTGGCTGTCGGCCACAAGGTGACGCCCGCCAACAGCCGCCGTTGTCGGACAGTACTATTTGTGCCGGCCAGCGAAGCGAGAACGTGATGACGCTATTCTTCGCTCGCCGACCCGGATTTTATTTAACGGCTTAACTGACCTTGCGCTTGTCCTGCGATCGGGCGCACTCAACGCCTGTGTCGCTCCCCGTCGGCGTCAACCGACACCACCCCTTACCCTCCGTACTCCTCATGCGTTTCATTGCCTGCCGGGCCCTTGCCCGGTGCTTCCTGCCCGGCATCGCCGTCGTTTTCTCTTCCCTCCCGCTGGGCGCACAAACCGCCGGGGCGCCGTCCACCATCGAGGGTCGGGTGCAACATCGCGTCACGGGTGACTCGCTCAATAACGCCCGCGTGGCCATCAAGGGCACGAACCTCGTCACGCAGACCGACGAGAGCGGCACGTACCGCCTCACCAACGTCCCGCCCGGTGCGGCCACGCTGCGCGTCTTCTTCACCGGTCTCGACGAAGCGGAGGCGCTCGTCACGGCAGTCTCCGGCCAGACGATCCAACAGGACTTCAAGCTCACCAGCCGCGCGCGGTTCGGCGACAGCGGCACCGTGATGCTCGACGCCTTCAAGGTCCAATCCACGCGTGAGACCGACGCCGCCGCAATCGCGGTCAACGAACAACGCATGGCGCTCGGCCAGAAGAGCGTCGTGAGCGCGGATCAGTTCGGCACCATTCCCGACAGCAATCCCGGTGAATTGATGAAGTGGCTGCCCGGGGTCAGCGTGGAATATTTTGCCAACAACATCACCGGCGTCAGCGTGCGCGGGCTCGACGCCGCGAGCACCGAGATCGCGTTCGACGGCATGCCCATCGCCTCCGCGTCCTCGACCGGCCGCGATCGCAACTTCGAGATGCTCGGATCGTCCGCCGCCGACATCGCCCGCGTCGAGGTGCGCAAGCTGCGCACGCCCGAGGACAGCGCGAACGCCCTCGGCGGTTCGATCAACCTCGTGCGCCGTTCCGCGTTCGAGGCCGACAAGCGCCGGCTCACCTACAACGTGTTGTTCACGACGGACGCCTCGGACTTTTCCTTCGGCGATCGTCCCGGCATCCGGGACTCGCGCATCAATGGCTGGAGGCCGAACTTCAAGCTCACGTGGACGGACCCGTTGTCCAAGACCTTTGGTTACGCCGTCACGCTCAGTCACAACGACGTGCTCGCCCGCGTGCACTGGTCGTCTCCCACCTGGAACTACGGCACGGCCGCGCAGGCCGCCTCAGCCGCGGCACGCGTTGCGGCGAACCAGCCCCTCACCACGGTCAGCGTCTACAATCCGCAACTCGGCACCGACCTGCTGCACGACAATCCGAAGCAGGACATCACGGACAGCGCCTCGATCAAATTCGACTGGCGACCGTTCCGGGAGCTGAAGATGTCGTACTCACTCAGCGGCAGCCGCTATCAGGAACGCGCAGGCGATGAAGTCCGTTTCACCTGGGCCACGGGCAACCAGGCCAACACCAATCTCAATTCCGTCCTCGGCGCACCGGGCACGAACGGCCTCACGGCCGACGGCAGCTACGCGACCTACGGCGGCCTCGGCGCCGGCACGATCCGCTACGATCTGCGCGAGGGCTGGCGCAACGGCATCAAGCCGGTGATCACGAATGCCATCGAGGGCGAGTGGCGCAAGGGCAACTGGACCGTGGCCGGCCGCGGCTCGTATTCAACCTCCAAGCACACGTTCAGCGACGTCGATGACGGCTTCTTCCAGAGCACGACGATGAACGGCAGCACGCTGCCCAACACCGGCATCGGCACCGGCTCGGCCAATCCCCGCGCCGTGACCGTCAATCTGCTGCAGCGCGACTACAAGATGTCGCACGACATCCGCGCCTATGCCCACACCGCGGGAGCCACGACCCCCGGGCCCGAGGTGAACTGGCAGGATCTGAACAACATCAATGTCGGCGGCGCCGTTTCCCGCCAGGCGCGCACGCGAGAAAGCATCGCGGCGACGCGGCTCTGGGCGAAGCACAGTTTCCGCACGCGCAATCCCTTCAACGTGCGGCTCGGTTTCGACTACAACGATCAGTTTCGGAACGTGCAGGCTTACGACGCGCGACTGTGGACGTTCGTCGGTCGCGATGGCGTGGCCGGCACCGCGGACGACAACGCGGCCCAGATTGCCGCAGTCAATGTCACGCCGTCCCGCGACACCTATTACGGCGCGCCCGCGGTGCCGCGCATCAGCCTGCGCCGGCTCTACGACTTGTACAAAGCGAACCCGACGTGGTTCCAGTATCGCGACGCGGAGTCGCACCGTTTCTCCACCACGGAGCCGTACCAGATCGACGAGCAGACCACGGCGGGATTCCTCGAGTTCACCGGCGCGTTCTTCCGGAATCGTCTGAGCTACATCGGCGGCGTGCGCTATGAGAAGGCCGAGGCCAGTGGTCGCGGCGTCCTCGATCGCGGCACGCGCGCCGTCGCGGGCATCACCGATCCGGTGCAAGCCGCCATTCAGCGCTACGTGCGCAAGGGGGCGAGCGGCGAGGGTGGCAACGACGGCTGGTTTCCGAGTCTGCAGCTCAACTACAACCTGACCGAGAACCTGATTCTCCGCACCGGGTATGCGAAGACGCAGGCGAAGAACCGTTTTGGCCGCTCGGTGATTCCAAGTTCCACGCTCGATCTGAATCCCGTCACCACGGGCACGTATGCCGGCATCGCGCAGGGCACGGTCAACCGGCCCAATCCGAATCTCCAGCCGTGGACGGCCGACAACTTCGAGACGCATCTCGAATACTACAGCCGGCAGGGTGGCGTCATCAGCGCGGGCGCGTTTCGCAAGAACATCGAGAACGTCCAGGTCCAGCGTAACATCCTGCTCGATACGCGCGAGAAGCTCGACCTGCTCGATCTCGAGCCGACGTTTCTCAATTTCCAATCGACGACGTGGATCAATGACGGCGTTGGCCGCATCGACGGCGCGGAATTTGAAGTGCGCCAGCTGCTGAATCCGTTCGTGCCCGAGTTCGCGCGCGGGTTCACGTTCACCGGCAGCTTCAACTACAACAATCTCTCGAAGTTCAATTATGCCGGCGGCAACATCGGCACCGATTTCCAGAACTTCTACCAGCGGCAGATCAAAGCGTCGGTGGCGTTTCGCCGGGGCAAGTTCAGCGGCAACATCGGCGTGATCGAGAACGGGAAGGTGTATCGCCAGCGCGATGACGCCGCGGGCTTCGAGGGTCACCGTTACTATCCGGCGTACACCACGGTTGATTTCGGCGCCGAGTACGGCGTGACGCGCTGGGCGAAGCTCTTCGTGTCGGGGCGCAACATCACCGACGCCCAGAAGCTCCGCCGGCGCGACGTCCAGAACGCGCCCGAGTGGAGCACGTTTCACATCGCGAACAACTTGGGCGTCACGTACACCGCCGGCATCACCGGCTCATTCTGAGCAGAGCGAAACGGCCAAAGAAAAAGGGCCCGCCGAAGCGAGCCCTTGGAAGGGAGGGGATCCGAAGCGCGGCGGCCGCGCTTACTTGATCTCGAGCTGCGGGCGCGTGGGCTCCGGCCAGTCGATGTGGTAGAACTTGCCACGGGGCTGATCGGTGCGCTCGTAGGTGTGCGCGCCGAAGTAGTCGCGCTGGCCCTGCAGCAGGTTCGCCGGCAGGCGGGCCGAGCGGTAACTGTCGTAGTAGGCGAGGGCGGATGAGAACGTCGGCGAGGCGACGCCACACTCGGCGGCGAGCGCGACGACCTTGCGCCAGTTCTCCTGCGCCTTCTGCACGGTCTTGTTGAAATACGGATCGAGCAGGAGATTCGCGAGGTCGGGCTTGCGCGCGTAGGCCTCGGTGATCTTCTGCAGGAACACGGCGCGAATGATGCAACCGCCCCGCCAGATCTGCGCGATCTCGCCGAAGTTGAGCTTCCACTTGTATTCCTTCTGCGCCTCGCGCATCAGCTGAAAACCCTGCGCGTACGAGCAGATCTTCGAGCAGTAGAGGGCGTCGTGAATCGCGGCGATGAGGGCCTTCTTGGAGCCGCGGTACTTCTTTTTCGGCCCCTTCAGGATCTTAGAGGCGGCGACTCGTTCTTCCTTCACCGCGCTGATGCAGCGGGCGAAGACCGACTCGGCGATCGTCGGGGCGGGTACGCCCATATCGAGCGCGTTGACGGAGGTCCATTTGCCCGTGCCCTTCTGGCCGGCGGTGTCGAGGACGATGTCGACGAAGGCCTTCTTGGACATCGGGTCCTTCTGCTTCAGGATGTCGGCGGTGATTTCGATCAGGAAGCTGCCGAGCATGCCGGCGTTCCACTCGGAAAAGATGTCGCCCATTTCCTTCGCCTTCAGGCCGAGCAGACCCTGCATCAGCGCGTAGGCCTCACAGATCATCTGCATGTCGCCGTACTCGATCCCGTTGTGGACCATCTTCACGTAGTGGCCCGCGCCGTTCTCGCCGATGTAGGTGGCGCACGGGACGCCGCCGACGATCGGTTTGCCGGGGGCGGCACCGGTGAGCGGACGGCCGGTCTTTGCGTCGACCTTGGCGGCGACGGCGTTCCAGATGGGCTCGAGTTCCTTGTAGGCCGCGGGATCGCCGCCGGGCATGAGGGCCGGGCCGAAACGCGCGCCTTCTTCACCGCCGGAGACGCCGGAGCCGATGAAGCGCAGGCCTTTTTCGCGGAGGGTTTTTTCGCGACGGATCGTGTCGGTCCACAGCGCATTGCCGCCGTCGATGATGATGTCGTTCTTCTCGAAGAGCGGCACGAGGCTGTCGATGACGGCGTCGGTCGCCTTGCCCGCCTGCACGAGGATGATCACCTTGCGCGGCTTGGCGAGGGACTGGACGAACTCCTCCAGCGTCTTGGCGCCGATGAGGCCGCCGGGAGTGTTCGGGTTTTCGGCGACGAACTTCTCCGTTTTCTCAGTCGTTCGGTTGTACACCGAGATCTGGAAGCCGTGATCGGCGATATTGAGGGCAAGGTTCTGACCCATTACGGCGAGCCCGATGAGTCCGATGTCGGAATGCGTTTTTGCCATGGAGGAAAAGAGGACGGCGAGCTTCAGCCGAACCGCTTGGAAAACCAACCCCATTCTGACTTCGCGCCCCAAAAAGGCGCCGGTCCGTCAGACCCGCCGCTCGGTCAGCGTCCGCCGGGTGCGGCGATCTTGCCCTTGCTCGGGAAATAATTGGCCAGCCAGTTCACGACGGGCGTCGCCCACTTGGGTTCGTTGCGCTCGTAGATCCAATTGAAGCCGACGAACGACACCACGAGAACGATGATCACGCCCAGGACGACCTTGTTAATCTTGGCGATCTTGCGGAGCACGGCCACCAGCACGATGAGGCCGAGGATGCCGATGCCGAGCTTGGTCCAGAATTCGGCCGGGATCTCGTGGAGGCGTTCCGACACGCTGGGGCTGGCCGCGGCGGCGAGGAAGGTCATGGGCGCGATGAAATGCGAATTGCGGCCGACTTCGAGCCGGAATCGGGCGTGGGATTGCCTGGGATGGATCGGTGGGACCGCGACCGCCCTCGGTCGCTGCAATCGGATGCGACCGAGGGCGGTCGCGGTCCCAGACATTCAACCGTCCCAGGCGATCCCTTGTCCCACCCGGACCACGGGCCCCGAGCCGTCAATGTGACGGCGACGCCGTGCCGTGCTCGCCGCGCGTGGCGCAGTTGATCCACGCGGTGGTGCCGCTGGCGTAGTGCTCTTTCTTCCAAATCGGCAGACGAGCCTTGGCTTCGTCGATGATGTAGCGGCACGCGTCGAACGCCGCGCCGCGATGTTCCGCGGTCACGCCCACCCACACGGCGAGTTCACCCAACTGCAGGTGACCGACGCGATGCACGGCCCTCGCGGCCACGATCTCAAACTTCGCGCGCGCCTCGGCCAGGATGCGTTCGCCCTCGGACTCGGCCAGCGGGGCGTACGCCTCGTACTCGAGCGCGTGGACCGCCTGGCCCTCGTTGCGCACGCGCACCCAGCCTTCGAACGTCACGCACGCGCCGGCGCGCGCATCGTCGAGCGTCGCCTGCAACGCGGCCACATCGACGGCCTGGGCGGAGATTTTAAACATGGCGGCAGTCGGTCGCGATTCAACCGCCCGCCACCGGCGGGATGAACACCACGCGATCGCCCTCGCGCAAGGGCGTCGTAGCGTCGACGAACGTATCGTTCACCGCGGCGCGAATGCGATCGCCGGTCAGGGTGAACGCGTGCCGCGCACGCAGTTCGTCGTAGAGCGCGGCGGGCGTGGCAGCCAACGTCTTCAGGGTTTCCTGCGCGAGTCCGCGCTGTTCGCGGAGGATGGCAAAGTACTGGATGTGCAGCGTGAGCATCGGCGGGCAGGCGTTACGATGCGCGATAATCGCTCTTGCCGCCGGTTTTTTCCAGCAGCCGGACCTCTTTGATCACGATCCCGTGGCTCACGGCCTTGGCCATGTCGTAAATGGTCAGCGCGGCGATGCTCGCGCCCGTCATCGCTTCCATTTCCACGCCCGTCTTCGCATGAACCTCAACGCGGCAGTGAATCGCGATCTCGCCGCGCGCGACATCGGGGACGACTTCGATCTGGCAGTCGTCGAGCGCGAGCGGATGGCAGAGCGGGATGAGTTCGCCCGTTTTTTTTGCGCCCATCACGCCAGCGATGATCGCGGTCTGAAAAATCGGGCCCTTCTTCGTCGCGATTTCACCGTCGCGCAGCAGTCCCGCCAGCGCGTCCGGCAGCGTCACGATCGCCACCGCGTGCGCGCGACGCCGGGTCACGGGCTTGTCGCCCACGTTGACCATCGAGGGCCGGTTCTGCGCGTCGAGATGCGAAAACATGCGCTGACTCTCGGCGCGGACGGCACGCGGCTCAACTCCGATTACACCCACGGCCAGAACGGCACCACGGTGCCCGCGGGAAACGTCTGCGGGCCGGCCGGCAGCTCCACGAAACCATCGGTCCCGAGCAGGCCGGCAAAATCGCCCGACGTGTTGGTCGGATCCGGCATCGCGCGCAGTTCCGCGCGTTCGCCGCTCGCGAGCCGCACCGGCAGGAAATGCGCAAGCGCCGGCTTGATCGTGACCGCGCTGCCCAGCGCCACGGGCCGCAGCGGCGCCGCGCCCTGGCCACTCGCGTAAGCGAGGGCGGGCAGGACGTAACGGTGCAGGCAGGTGTAGGCGGACACGGGATTTCCCGGCAGCGCAAAAACGGGCGTCTGTCTCGCGCTCACGCCGAACCAGAAGGGTTTGCCCGGGCGTTGCGCGACGCCGTGAAAGATCTTCCGCACGCCCTGGCGATCGAGTTCCTCGGGGAGAAAATCGAATTTCCCCTTCGAGACGCCGCCCGAGATCACCATCACGTCGAATTCGGCGAGGATGTGCCAGAGCAGGTGCTCGATCTCATGCCGCACATCGCGCAGGTGAAACCGCGCGACCTGCGGGTAACCCGCCGTCATCAGCGCCGCCCGGAGCGCGTGATCGTTGCTGCGGCGGACTTGATGCGTCGCCACCGCCGCCTCGACTTCCACGAGCTCGTCGCCCGTGGCCACCACGGCGATCCTCGGGAGCTGACTGACGACCAGGTTGCCGTAACCACAGGCGGCCGCGACCGCGATGTCACGACCGCCAAGTCGTGTGCCCGGCCGCACCATGACTTCGCCCGCCGCGTGATCGCTGCCGCGACGATGCACGGCATGACCCGCCGTAAACGTTGCCGCCGCCTCGCTCACCGTGACGAGCATGCCGTCGCGTTTCGTCTCCTCGTACGGGATCACGCAATCCGCGCCCTCGGCCATCACCGCCCCCGTCATCACCTCGACGCACGCGTCGGCTCCGGCGCCGACCTTGAACGCCCGCATGCCCGCGGCCTGGAGGCCCGTCACGCGCAGCACCCGCGTCCCGCCCGCGAGTGACGCCGCGCGCGTCGCAAACCCGTCCATCGTCACACGGTCGAACGGCGGCAGATCGCGATCCGCGCGGATTTCCGTGCGCAGGACGCGACCGTGCGCGGCGGTCAGCGGACAGTCTTCCCGATGGAAGAGCGCAACGTTTTCAAGGATCAGCCTTTGAGCCTCGGCGGGGGTAAGCATTTATCCGTAAAACAAAGCACAGCCGGCATCCCGAGCGCACGGAGAAACTGGCAAAAAGTCCGGCGCTGTGTCCACTGTCGGGCGCGTGCCCACCGCTTCCGTCCAGGACCAGTTTCTGCGCCCCCTCCGCGATCTGCGGATCTCGGTCACGGACCGATGCAATTTCCGCTGCCCGTATTGCATGCCCAAGGAGATCTTCGGCCCGGGCCACGCGTTCCTGCGCGATCCCCAGCTGATGACGCTCCCCGAGCTCACGCGCATCGTGCGGGCGTTTCGCGCGCTGGGCGTGGAGAAGGTGCGCCTGACGGGCGGCGAGCCGTTGCTGCGCGCCGACGTGCCCGATCTCGTCCGCGCACTGAAGGAACTCGGCATCCGGGACGTCGCGCTCACCACCAACGGTTGGCTGCTGGAGAAACTCGCGCCGGCGCTCCGGGCCGCAGGTCTGGATCGGGTCAACGTGTCGGTCGACTCCCTCGATGACACCACCGCGGGCCGCCTCAACGGCCTTGGTTTCAACGTCTCCCGCGTGCTGCGCGGCATCGATGCGGCCGCAGGGCTCGGCCTGCCGGTGAAGATCAACTGCGTCGTGCAACGCGGGGTGAACGACGCGGAGCTGCCTGCACTGTGCGAGTACTTTCGGGCGCGCGGCCATGCGCTGCGTTTCATCGAGTTCATGGACGTCGGCAACACCAACCACTGGGCGCGCGAGCGCGTCGTGCCCGCGCGCGAGATCGTCGAACGCATTGGCGCCCTCTGGCCGCTGGAGCCGATTGGTCCCGCGTATCGCGGCGAAGTGGCGGCGCGCTATCGCTACCGCGACGGCCGCGGTGAGATCGGCCTGATCAGTTCCGTGACGGAGCCGTTCTGCCGTGACTGCCACCGGGCGCGGTTGTCGGCCGACGGCAAACTCTACACCTGCCTCTTTGCCTCGCTGGGCTGGGATGTGCTCGGCGCCGCGCGCGCGCCCGGTTCCACGGACGCGGAGCTCGAACACTTCCTGCGCCGGATCTGGCAGGGCCGCATGGATCGCTATAGCGACGAACGGGCGGAAGTCCTGGCCAGCGGCGAAGCCCGCGCGAAGGTTGAGATGAGTTACATCGGTGGATAGTCCGTGTCTCCGTGGCCCGTGCGCACTCCACGTATTCGCCTTCTCCTCGGTCTGACGCTCGCCGCCGTGGCGGGCCCGCGATCGCTGCCGGCGGCCGTTGAAATCTCCGCGACCGGCATCTCGCTGCCCTTCTTCGATGCCACCGGCAAACTCACCCACCGACTGGTCGCGAAAGACGGCACCAAGCAGGGCAGTGTCCAAGTCCTGCGGGCGGTCGAGGTGCGTTATTTCTCCACGGAGGATCCGAACGTCGTCGTACAGACCCTGACAACCGACGAAGCCGTCTGGGATGATCGCAAGGGCACGCTGACCGGTCGCGGCCGGATGGCTGTTTCCACGGCGGACAACCAGCTGACCGGCGACGGCTTCGACTTCGCGCTCGCGACGTCGCTGCTGCACATCCATCGCCAGTTCACGATGAAGAATCCCGAAGTGCTCCTGACCAGCGATCGCGCAACGGTCGAAGTCGTCGTGGAGCGCGCCGGCGAGAATCTAAAGCTGAGCGACGTGAAACGCTGCGAGGCCAGCGGCAATCTCGTGATCACCGTGCAGCCGACCGCCGTGAAGACCTACGGCTTTGAAAAGGCCTTTTCGGAAAAGGCGGTCTACGACGGCGCGACCCGGACCATTTTCTTTCCCGAGCCGACGCGCACCCAGGGCAAGGATGTTAACGCGACGCTGCAGACGATGACGCTGCGCTTGGGTGCTGCCAACGAATCGCGCTAGCAGCTTCAGTTGAACGGGAGCCGATGGTGGCGGGATGCCCTCACCCCGCGAATTGGCAGGATAGAAGCGATCTGCGGAGTGAGGGCACCCCGCCACCATCAATCACCGACTGCACTTTTTCTTAAATTGCCCGCGCGCGATCTCATACCAATCGCTCTTTGCCTTTGGACTTTAGCCGAGGCTACGAGCGCCAGCGAGTGGCCGAACGACCACTCGCTGGCGCTCGTAGCCACGATCGATCCAGAAGTCCAAAAGCAAGGAGCGATTGGTATCAGCCCAAACCAAGCGACCGCATCGCACCGGCCGGCCTCACTGATACTTCGCCGAGCGGCCGAGGTAGTTCAGCATCCAGATTTCCTTCCAGACGCGATACCGGCCCTCGTGGGTGAACTTGCCGAAGTCTTCGCGTTCGGCGCGCGGATGCAGAAATCCCATCTCGGTGTTCAGCTGATCGAGTTCGTGCTGCACCGCGTTGAAATCCGCCAGCGGCTCGGTGGTGAACGGCACGATGCCCGCGCCCATGCGGGCGAGGCGGGCGCGATGGCGGGCGAGCAGCCGCGGTAGCGAACGGCGCCATGGCGCGCGTTCCACGAACCAATTCTCCGGATAAAAACCGCCGAAAGGAATGTAGAGATTGTCGGTCAGGTAGCGGCTGCCGTCGTTGCCGATCGACGTGACGGCGTAGCACACTGAGATCGCGCCGTTGGCCTGCGGGATGAACGTCACTTGGATCCGCACTGTGGCCTGGGCGTCGTGATAAATGGAAACGCGGAGAAACACCCCGGCGCCGACATCGGCCTTCAAGGCCTGCACCTGGCGAAATCCCTGGGCGCGCAGCCATTCGCGGATCTTCAGGAGCCGCGGCTGGACCGGCCACTCTTCGCCGGTGCCGTTGACGGTGTAGCGCGGAAACAACGGCAGCGGACTCAGGCTGTGCGCGGTGATCGCGAGCCAGTTGTAAAGGGTCTCGCCCAGAAACCAGACGATGAAAAACACCCCCGCGAGCACCCAGAACGACCGGTCAACCAGCTCAAAATCCGTGCAGAGCTGCGCCGCACCAAAGGAAAAAACCAACCAACGCAGCCACCGATCGATGATCGAGAGGAGCGGTGAACCCATCCGCTGATTCACCTGCATGAGAATCAGCGAGACCAGGATGGCGCCGAGGATGAGATAGGACGTCTGCAACGCGGTGGAAGGCGATCGGGAGCGCGGGCATGCAGCCCGCAGGTGTGGCGTTCGGACCGCTGGCCCGCGCTCCCAAGATTGAAGAGTTGGTCGGTTAGACGTCTGCTGACGTCAGACGTTCGGCGAAGTTGCCGGAAACCTCAGCTTAACCGCACCGGCATGATCACGCAGACGAAGCTTTCCAGGGTCTTGAAGACGCCCGGGCTGACCTCGTCCTTCACCTCGAAAAAGACTTCGTCCTTGGCCAGCGCCTTCAACGGATCCATCAGGAAAGTCGGGTTGAACGCGACCTGCAGTTCGGGGCCGCTGTAGCCGATCGCCATCGATTCGTGCGCCTCGCCGAAGTCGGGACTCTGCGCCGTCAGCTCCAGCAGGTTGCTCGAGAGCTTGATTTTGACCGAGTTGGCTTTTTCCGAACAGACCAGCGCCGCGCGATGCACGCACTGGAGGAACAGTTCCCGCTCCAGCTTGATGCGCTGGTGCGTCTCCTTGGGAATAACCTGTTGGTAATTGGGATAATTTCCCTCGACCACCTTCGAGTAGAGATAAACGTGATCGATCAGGCCGCTGGTGTCCTTGTCGGTCGCGATTTGGAATGCCGCGCGCCGCTCGTTGAAGTTGATCTTCACCTTTTCGCCCTTGTCCAGCAGGCGGGTCAGCTCGCCCACGGTCTTCGCCGGCAGGATGATCGCGCCTGAGCTCGCGGCCGGGACATCCATTTCCTTGGCGATTAGGGCCAGTCTACGGCCATCCGTGGCCACAAGTGATAGCTTGCCGTCCTTGAAGCTGAAATAGACGCCATTGAGGATATATCGCGTCTCGTCGGTCGACTGGGCGTACGCGACGCTCTTGAGCATCGAGACCAGCTCGCCCTGCTCGAGGCTGTAGGCCTTTTCCTCACCGAACTCCGGCAGCGGCGGAAACTCCTCCTTGCCGATGCCCATGATGCGAAACGTCGAGCCGCCCGAGGTCAGCTTGACCTGATGATTCGGCGAGGCATCGAAAGTCACGTCCACGTTCGGCAGTTCGCGCACGATGCCGGCGAGTCGTTTTACCGGTAGGGTGACCGAGCCCGTCTCCTTCACGTCCGCCTTGATTTTGCACCGGATGCCCAGGTCGAGATTCGTTGTCGTCAACGAAATCTGATCCTTCTCCGCCTCAATCAGCACATTGCTAAGAATCGGCATGGTGGCTTTGGAGCCGACCACGTTGAGGACTTGGGCGAGGCCGTTGGCGAAGTGATCGCGGTTGATTTTGAATTTCATTGCGGGGCGACCTGGTGAAGTCTGAAGAAGCTAACAAAGGCTAAAAGAATAGAGGTTCAATAAGTAATTATATCAGTAGTCATATGCGCTGCGAACAACCGCAGTAACCTGGGTTTTCTCCTCTGAGATACGCCCGAAAAAGCCGGTGAAGAACTTCGGATTGGTTGGGAGAAACCATGGGGTTGTTCGCAGGCGACCGGTTGTTGGGAAGTAACGCGCACGTTCCTCACACGCTTTTCGGTGCATGCTGATCCCTGGCTTCGACGCCGGGTCGGCCCCGCCGAAAGTATCGGAACAGGCCAAAGAAAATGTAGCCGAGACAGATCCCGAGGACCGCGTATTCCTTGAACAGGACGACGGTGCCGATGACGAAAAGGACTAGAACAAAGGGCCGGAGCCGCGTCTGCGTCTGCATGTCGACGTTCTTCCCGCTGGGGTAGCGGACCGTGCTCATCATCAGGAACGCGACCAGCAGCATCAGAGGTGGCAACGCGAGCGCCCACGACTTCAGCGACCGGTCCGATTCGGCCAGCTTGAGGAGGAAGAGCACGGTGGCTGCAACCGTCGAGGCGGCGGCGGGGACGGGCAGACCGACGAAGTCGCGGCTGGAGTCCTTCAGGCCGGGCCGGAGCAGGGGGTTCGTGATGACGTTGAACCGCGCCAGCCGCATCGCCGCACACAGCAGGTAAATGAAGCCGATGAACCACCCGATGTTCCGGAACCACTCGTAGGAACCCGTGGTGGGCGAGAGGATCAGGTAAAACATCAACAGCGCCGGCGCCATGCCGAACGAAATGACGTCGGCCAGCGAATCGAACTCGGCTCCAAACAGGGACTCACGCCCGCCCATCCGCGCCAGCCGCCCGTCCAAGGTGTCGAAGGCCGCGGCCCCAAAGATCAACCACACGGCGTACTTGTAATGTTCGGCGTTGGTGGAGCCGTTGTACTCGCCGGACAGCGCGGTCTCGGCGAGGCGGGCCTGGATGCACTGCACGATGGCCATGAAACCGCAGAAGAGGTTTCCCGCCGTCATCAGGTTCGGGAGGAAATAGATCCGGCTCGCCTGGGAGACGTTGTAGGGATCCGACGGGTCCCGGTGCGGTTGACGGTGACGCGACATTATTTCGTGAGGCTCTCGAGGTACTTCCAGAATTTCGAGTGCTGTTCCACGAGTTGCTGCTCCGAGACGGGCAGCTTGTTCCGGAGCAGGAAGTCCTCGAGCGAGTTCCGGTGGAGAATATAAAGGACGTGCAGGGTCTCGCCCACGACCTCGAAGTAGAAACGGAAGTCTCCCGACCGCAGGCGATAGAGCGACTTCTGCCCGCGGTTGAAGTGGCCCAACGGCTCGCGCGGATGGGCGATGTCGGCCGGTTTCAAGCTGCTGATCGGGTCGATCGCATCGAGCTGGGCCAGTTTATCGAGCCGGTTGAGCTCGTGCATGGCCTGATCGGAGAACGTCACTTGATACATGATGATGCGGACTCGTCGGGCCCGTAACCGCCGGGTGACGGGTGCGTCATGGCGGCAAGCGGTCCGCGCCCCGAACTTTCATTCAATCGTTCCATGAAACGCCCCGGTCTAACCTCGCACCTCCTATCGGCAACGCTATTCCTCGCCGCGGCGTTCCCGGGAAACGTCCGAAGTCAGGAAACCATGACGCCGGCCGCCGCCACGACCGCAGCGAAACGCGCGGACGAGCTGTTGAAGCGTTACGACAAGAATGGCGACGGCCGGATCGACGACGATGAGCGGGCCGACGCCAAGGACGCCATGATGAAGGAGCAGACCGAGCGGCAAATGACCCGCGCGGCGGCGTTGCCGGGCGGGGCCGACGCCTTTCGCGCCCGCATGATCGAACTGTTCGATGCGAACAAGGATGGCCGGCTCGACGACACCGAGCGCGCCGAGGCCCAGCGATTCGCGTTTGAAAACGGGTTCAACCCCAACGGCGAGCTGCGGGACGACACCCTGAAGCGTTTCGACCGGAATGGCAACGGGCGCATCGATGGGGACGAACGCGACGCGCTCCAGGCATTCGTGAAGGAACGCATGCAAGCCGGGCCCGGCGCGGCGAGGCGCGAGAACGCCCCCATCTTCGAACTCGAAAAGGTGCTGCGCGCCGCGATCGAGGCGAACGCCGCGCAACTCAAGCTTTACGACGCCGACCAGGACGGTCGGCTCAGCGACCAGGAGTGGGCGGCGGTCCGGATGAGACTCGCCCGCGGCGTTACGCCCACCCCGGAACGGGAACAGCGCCGACTGAAGGCCGTGGCTACCGAACTGGAGCGGCGTCGGAAGCTCAGCGAAGACGCCGCCGTTTCGGCCGCACCGAAGAACTAACGGGAGCGCAGGCCTCCGGCCTGCAATTCCGACGCCGTCGCTCAACTCCGGGCTTTTTCCTTCGCGAGCTGACTTTTCACGAGGTCGCGGTGGACGCGATTGCTCAGGCCGGCGAGGTGCAGCCGCATGGCCTCGACGACGCCGTTGGTGTCGCGCGCGCCGATCAGTTTGCCGATCTGGCGATGGGCTTCGACCACGCCGTGCACCAGCGTGGAGAGCAGGGGATTCTCGCTGCTCTTGGCCGGAATCATCGTGTCGGGCAACCGGTAGAACACGTAGTTGCACTCGATCATCAACAGGTCGAAATCATTGATGAAACGCTCGTTTCCACTGGCCTCGACGATGGTCTGGTGAAACTGCCAGTCGAGTTCGAGCCAGCGGGCCGACGGCGCATTCGGCGCCTCGCGATCCATCTCGTCGCAAATCAAGTCCAGCTGCACCAAGTCCGTGGCGGTACGATTGTGACATGCCGCGCGCGCCGCCGCCAATTCGATCGCCTCGCGGTATTCGTGCAGATGCGTGACCTCGGCGGGACCGTAATCGCGCAGTCGCAAACCGCGGTTCACCTCGTCCTTCAGCAGGATCCCCTTCGACGTCAGCTTCTGCAGACCTTCGCGCACCGGAATCCGGCTGAGCTTGAGCTTGGTCGCGAGGTCGCGCTCCACCAGCCGATCGCCCGGCAGGAAGGCCTCGGAAAAAATCAACCGCACGAGCTTCTGCAGATTCGGGGGCGTGCGATCGATCTTAGGCTCAAAAACCCGGCGGCGTTTCGGCATGACGGCGGATGTAAGCAGGACGCGCGGCGGGAGGAAAGTACGGAAAATGACCGGGCGTCCTTGTTTGGTATGCCATTAAAGGCCGGGCGGAATCCCTCAACCGTGAGAGGTAAACCGGCGGACCGGCCGGGAAATGGCATTGACAATCTCTGGAACCGATTGGATTTGGTATACCGAAAAGTGGAGCCGGCTTCGGCCGACCCGACCGTCGTTGCTCCTCCGTCCCGGAACGTCAACCCACCCCCACCATGACGATACCCCAGTCCCGTTGGTCCCGGTTTCATGCCGTCCTATTTGGATTCTCCCTGCCCGTCTTGCTTGCGCCCGGGTGGGCGCAGCCGGCGGCCACGACGGTCGGCGCGGCCGCGTCCGGCAACGGCGCTGAAGCCGTGCAACTGTCGGCGTTCGAAGTCACCTCCGCCCGGGACAAGGGTTATTCGGCCCGCGACACGGTCGGCGCGTCGCGCATCGCCATTCCGATCGCCGAGCTCTCGCAGTCCATTTCGGTCGTGAACGAGGAGATGATCCGCGATCTCGCGCCGAACAACCTGCCGGAGGTGGCGCGCTACATCGGTGGCGTGGCCGAGACGAACAGCCCGGGCAGCGATATCTTCGCGATCCGCGGCGTGCCCATCAGTTCGCCGTTTACCGATGGTTTGCCGGAGGTCGGTTCGAGCCAGGGAACCGGGCTCGATTTCAGTTTGTTCAACCGCATCGAGGTGCTGAAGGGTCCATCGGCCGTGATCTACGGCTCGACCTCTTCGGGGGGAGTGGTCAACCGCGTGGCGAAAAAACCGCAGTTTGGACGAGCCCGCTCGCTGCTCGATCTCGAGGTCGGGTCGTACGATCACTATCGCGCGACCCTCGATACGAACCAGCCGCTCGGCGCCGGGCAGACCGTGGCCGTCCGTCTGGTCGGCATGTATTGGAGTAAGAAATCGGCGCAGGATTTCGATTACGGGCACCGTCGCTTCCTGGCACCGATGCTGAGCTGGCGCCTCACGCCCGCAACCGTCGCGACCGTAACGGTCACGGATTACTGGGATCGTTACCACAAGGCGTGGGGCCAGGCCTTCGCGCTGCCGCCCTACGTGGGCAACAACCTCACGCTTTCCTTCGGGCTGAATCTCCCGCGCGAGCGCGCGTGGGCCGAGCCGTATTCTGTCCAATACGAACAGGGCCGCCGCTACAACGTCGCCGTGGAGCACAAGGTCAGCGACACCTGGTCGCTCAAGCTCGCCGGCTTTTCCTCGCGCTATAACTACCACGAGTCACCCACGACGATCCCGCGCGACGTCGTGCTCGTGGGTGGACGCTATCTGATGCAGCGGAGCTGGCGCTACTCCGCCAATCCCGTCGACTCGAACACGCTCGCGCTCGACTCGGCGTGGAAATTTCAGCTCGGGCCGACCCGCCACACGCTCATTGCGCTCGCCCAGTATGCGAGCAACGAGAGCGCGACGCTCCAGTATCTCGGGCGCAGCGCGACCGGCAGCACCACCGACGTCCTGCCGCGTCTCGATATTCTTAATCCCGTCTACGGCGGGCAGCCGGCTTCGGTCGCCCTCAGCTCATCCACCGAGGGCAAAGGTTCCAGTTTCGGCACGGCTGTGCAGGAGCAGGCTTATCTTTTCAGGGACCGGCTCATCCTGCAGGCCGCGGTGCGCTTCAACCGCAACGAGTCGGAAGGCTTCAATGTGATCACGCGTGTGCGCGACACGCCAAAGGCCAAGACCAAATGGACGCCTCGCTTTGGCGCCGTGTACCGGCCGATCGACGCCGTTGCAGTCTACGCCAGCCGTTCGGAAACGTTTACGCCGGTGTTCTCCGTCAATCCGGACGGCCGCACGTTCACCCCGCCCACCTCAAAGCAGGACGAGATCGGCGTGAAGCTGGATCTGTGGCGGGGTAAGGTCTCAGCGACGATCGCCCACTACGAACGCTCGGACCGCAACACGATCGTGCAGGATCCCGACCCAATCCGGGCGAGCGGCGGTTATCGAATTCAGATCGCCGGTGACGAGATGACCGGCAACGAAATCGACCTCTATCTCAATCCCATGGCCGGGTTGCAGCTGATGGTTGGCGCTTCGAAGCTCAAGGCCGAGACACTCTCAGGCCTGCGCACGCGCGGCGTCCCGGACAAGCAGGCGAGCGTGCTGGCGAAGTATGCGTTCGAGCAAGGCCCGTTGAAAGGCTTCGCGATCGGGTCGGGCTACACTTGGCGCGGCCGGCGCGCGGGCGACACCGGCAACACGTTTTGGCTACCCGGCGCGAATCTCTACCAAGCCTTCGCGACCTACGCGTGGGGCAAGTATGCGTTCCACCTGAAGGTCGAGAACGTCGTGGACGAATACTACGCCAACAACGCCGTGAACCGAAACGTCATCTCGCTCGGGCCGCCGCGTTCGTTCACGCTGCGTGCGTCGCGCGAGTTCTAAGCCGCGCCGGCTGATCCCGCATGTCGATCCTGCTCCGACTTCTCGGTCTATTCCTGTTCGCGACCGCACCCGGGCGCGCCCAGTCGCCGGAGGCGTTCGGCGCCTCGAATCTCACCCCGCCCGTGCTCAACCCGCTTCCCGGCCCGAGATATTCGGCGCGGCTGCGCGTGTGGCAGGGTATTCCGAGCATCGAGCGGACTGCGCAGGGCCGGCTTTGGGCGACGTGGTATGGCGGCCCCATCATCGAAGGGCAGCGGGGCGAGGGAAACTACGCGGTGCTCGTGACGAGCGACGACGATGGCCGGACGTGGTCGAAGCCCGTCGCGGTCTACGATGCCACGCCATTCTTCGGCGGGATCACGCTCGATCCCCATCTGTGGATCGATCCCGCGGGGCGGCTGTGGTGGTTCGTCAACCGCGTCCTGCCGGTCAAGGATCCCAACGGCCCGTACTCGGTGTGGGGCTTCTGCACGGCCAACCCGGATGCGCCGGTGCCGACCTGGCAGGCTCCGGTCTTCGCCGGCTACGGCAGCGCGCTCAACAAGCCCACGGTCCTCTCGAATGGCGACTGGTTGCGACCGGTCGATACGTTCGAAAAAGCCGATCCCGAGCGAACGCGTTTCTACGTGTCGCGGGATCAGGGAAAGACGTTCTCTTTCCTCTCCAAGACGCCGATCAAGGATGGCTCTTTTTCGGAGCAGATGGTCGTCGAGCGCCGCGACGGCAGTCTTTGGGCACTGTCCCGGGCCCTCTATGGGATCGCGCAGGTCGAGTCCTTCGACCGCGGCGCAACGTGGCGGAACGACCGGCCGTTCACCACCGAGCGGGGGGTCAACGCCCGTTTCCATTTTCGCCGGCTTCGCTCCGGCGCGCTCCTGCTCGTGCTCAACGACGACCCGAAAGTGCGCACCCGCCTGACCGCGCTGCTCTCGGAGGATGAGGGCCGAACCTGGCCGCATCGGCTGCTCCTCGACGACCGGGCGCTGGTCACCTATCCGGACGGCACGGAGGCTTCGAACGGTTTCATCTATCTGATCTACGATCACGGCCGCTACGTGAAGGGCGAGCAGGAGATCCTGTTCGCGAAGATGACCGAGGCGGACATCAAGGCTGGCAGGCTCGTCAACCCCGACAGCAAGCTCCGCCAGGTGATCAACCGTCTTGCGGACCATGGCGGCGGCGTGCACGTGACCAACGAAATGAGAAAGGCGCGCGACGAGCACGAGAAAGCCGCCGCGGCCCACGCAGCCCGCCCCTGATGATTCACCTTCACCGTTTTTTCTCTCCCATGCTTCCAGCCAACCCACTCCTCCGCCTGGCGGGCGTCCTGATCGCGTTCTTCCTCGCCTTCTCCGTGCCGCCGCGCCTCGCCGCCCAATCCACCGCCACGGGTGTGATCGAAGGCCGCGTCTCGCACTCCGCCGGCGGGCTTTTCCTCAAGCAGGTGCGGATTGTCGTCGAGGGCTCGGCGCTCGAGACGTTCACCAACGAGGCCGGCGAATTCCGGCTGGCTGGGGTGCCGGCGGGAAGCGCAACGCTCCGTGCCACCGTCGCGGGCTTCGCCGCGCAAACGGCCCGAGTGAGTCTCGCCGCCGGCCAGACGGTGCGACACGATTTCGATCTCGGAGCGAGCGACGCTCCGGTCCCCAACGCCGCCGCGGGCGACCAAACCGTGATGCTCGACAAGTTCACCGTGGCCGAACGCGAGCTCAGCGCGCAGGCCGCGGCGCTACAGGAGCAGCGGATCGCGCCCAACATCAAGAACGTCGTCGCCTTCGAGGAATTCGGTGATCTCGGCGACGGCAATCCCGGCGAGTTTCTCAAGTTCGTCCCCGGCATCCAGGTCTCGATGAACCCGGCCATTCCCGGCGAAGCGACCATTCGCGGCATGCCCGGCAGCGGCACGATTCTCACGGTGGACGGCGTGGAGCTCTCGACGGATTCGCCCTCCACGCGCGGCGCGGTCTTCTCCGCCTCCAACGTCGCGAACATGGACCGCATCGAGGTCACGAAAGTCCCAACGCCCGACATGCCCGCCAACGCCGTCGGCGGCATGATCAACGTCGTCGGCAAGAGCGGCTTCGCGCGTCGCGATCCCCAGCTCACCTACAGCGTGTTCGGCCTGCTCACCACGATTGAGCCGCTTTCCATGATGGGCCGGGAGCTCTTCCGCAGCGGCGGGGCCGACAAGAGCACGGACGGTCCGCATGTCCGTCCTGGCTTCGACGTCACCTACATCCGGCCCTTCGGCCCGCAGTTCGCGCTCACGGTGAGCCTGGGTCACAACGCCCGCTGGGAGGACAAGGACAACCTCGCCCCCACGTGGAATCGCGTCGCGCTCATCCAGACGCAGAGCGCGATTGCCGCGCAGATCGCGGTGCGCGATCGCAACGTTGCCTCCGTACGCGCCGACTGGCGGCCCGCGCGCGGCCACTCGCTCTTCGCGACGTTCCAATACACCAGTGACGACGTCCACACGCGCATCGGCACCTACACGCAGGCCTACGGTGCGAACGCGACCGGCGGCGAAAACTTCACCCAAGGCGCGGCCGCCAACGCGGCGGGCGTCGGCGCCGGCACAACCACGCTCGCCAACACCTACCGCGAGCAGCTGAAGTCCACGCGCCACGTCGCGCTCGGTCATCGCGGGGAATTCAGTGGCTGGAAAACCGAGGCCACCGTGGCGTATTCCCATTCGCGGCGCGAGACGCTCAGCGCGCAGGACGGCTACGAATTCTTCGGCACCGTCAGCGCCAATCTCACGGGGCTCGTGCTCCGCGCCGACAACTTTGGCCAGCAGCGCCTCGGCACCCCGCCGACCGTGCGCGGCACGCGCGCCGGCCAGGCGGTCGACGTCACCGACGGCCGGCTCTACACGCTCAACAGCGTCACCTCGCCGCAGGAACCGCTCATGACCAGCGACCTCACCACGCTGAAACTCAACGCGAGCCGCCCGCTCGGCTTCAGCCTGCCGGTCGTGCTCAAGGCGGGCTTCGACTACTCACGCGCCGAACGCGATATCCGGGCCGAAACCCGCACGTGGAATTTCCGCCCGACGTTCGCCGCCAACACGCCCGAGCGACTCGTCGGCAGCTACGATCTGATCAACTGGGCTTACTCCAACGATCGGAGTTTCCGCAACGGCGACCGCGTGAAATGGATCGACCCGCGCAAGGTCTACGATCTCTACAAGGCCAACCCCGCCTACTTCGTGCTCAACGACGCCGCCTACCATACGTCGCGCGTCAACGGTTCGCAGAAACTGGAGGAGACTGTGTCCGCCGGCTATCTCCGCGCCGACGCCAAGCTGCTCGAAAACCGGCTGTGGTTCGTGGGCGGCGTGCGCTACGAGCGCACCGACGACGAAGGCACGGGTGCGCTCAACGATGTGCGCGCAACCTATCAGCAGGACGCCAGCGGCAACCTCATTCGCAATGCCGCGGGGCAGCTGGTTCGCGTTTCAACCGACGTCCTGACGATCGCGCGGCTGCAGTACAAGGAACGCGGTTCGTTCGGGAAAAAGAACTACGACGGCTATTATCCAAGCTTCAACGCGAGCTACTCGTTCACCGAAAACTTCGTGGCCCGCGCCGCCTACGCCAGCACCATCGGCCGGCCCGATCTGAACTTCATCATCCCGTCGCGCACCGTGGCCGATCCGTCCGCCGCCGAAAACAATCGGGTCATCAACACGACCAACGCCGGGCTCAAACCCTGGAGCGCCGACAACTACGATCTCAGCATCGAGTCCTATGGCGTGAAGGGCGCGACCATCGCCGTGAGCCTTTTCCGCAAGGACATCACAGGCTTCTTCGTCACCACGCGCTCCGACGCCACGTTGCCGCTGCTCACCGAGATGGGATTGTCCGACGACTACCTCGACTACGATGTGATCACGACGACCAATTCCAACAACGCCGTTGCGTTGAGTGGCATCGAATGGAGCTGGCGGCAGTCGCTCAAGCCGTTCGCCTTTCTGCCCACGTGGACGCGCGGCGTGCAGGTCTGGTGCAACGGCACGCACCTGCGGCTCAGCGGCGCCGGCCAGGATGATTTCTCCGGCTACTCGCCGCGCATTCTCAACTGGGGCGCCAGCTACGCGACCGCCCGATTCCTGCTCAAGTACAACGTCTCGCGCATCAG